>SFQY01000005.1 GCA_004562395.1 bacterium
TTTTTAACGAAATGCATACAAATATGGAACATATCGCCGTTCCTCATCCGCCCCAGTGTGCGCACTGGGGCACCTTCCCCCCGGGGGAAGGTATTGTGCAGCCGACATCCCCACAAATTCCAATTTACCGCTCTGCTGAGCAATGTCGAAAAGGACATTGCAAAAAATACGTTTAAAAGCTTCGGCTGTTTGAACCAGCCGCTTTCGTATGGGAAATTGGCACCGTTTCTCAAACGGGCGCGGTATGGGTGTGTGAAAACACAGATTTTGCCAAAAGGAAAACCGTATGGTTTCGCAAATTCAGGGGAAAACTGTCCCCGGAAGCAGAAAATTTCGGACAGGGGCGGCAATCCGGGAAAAAATCCGAAATTTACCCTTGTCAACGGGAAAAAAACGGGGTATAGTTTAACAGCATGAGAAATAATCGAATTTTACATAGAAAAAAGAGGGGTAGTGCCATGAGTACACAGAAGAAGCCCGCCAAGGCCAATCTCGAGGACGTTCAGGCCGCGCTGCAGGCCCTGATCACCCAGGGCAAGAAGGACGGCATGATCCGTGCCGCCGACCTGAACGCGCAGCTGGAAAAGATGCAGCTGACGCCTGAGAAAATTGAAGAGATCTATGACCGCTTTGACGCCATGGGCATCCAGGTGGTCACCGCTGACCTGGAGCTGGATCTGGGTGACGACGATCTGGGACTGGATCCTGACGGAGATATCGACCTCAACGGCCTGGACGAAGAGGAACTGGTGGATCCTGTGGATCTGGCTGCCGAATACAGCCTGGACGATCCCGTCCGGATGTACCTGAAGGAGATCGGACAGGTAAAGCTCCTGTCCGCCGATGAGGAAGTGGAGCTGGCCAAGCGGATCTCCGAGGGGGATCAGGAGGCCAAAAACAAGCTGACGGAGGCCAACCTCCGGCTGGTGGTGTCCATTGCCAAGAAGTATTCCGGCCGCGGGCTGCACATCCTGGACCTGATTCAGGAGGGCAACACGGGTCTCATCCGGGCTGTGGACAAATTTGACTGGACAAAGGGAAACAAATTCTCTACATATGCCACCTGGTGGATCCGTCAGGCCATTACCCGGGCCATCGCGGACCAGGCCCGGACCATCCGGGTGCCGGTGCATATGGTAGAGGTCATCAACAAGGCCACCCGCTGCAACCGCAAGCTGGTGCAGGAGCTGGGCCGGGAGCCTACCGTGGAGGAGATCGCCGCGGAGCTGAATCTGCCCGTGGAGAAGATCATCGAGGCCAACCGCACCGCTGCCGATACCCTGAGCCTGGACACCCCTGTGGGTGACGAGGAGGATACCTCCATTGGCTCCTTCGTGGAGGACGAGCGGACCCCCGGTCCCGCCGACGCCACCTCCAACGCCCTGCTGGCCGAGGCCCTGAAGGAAATTCTGGATACCCTCACCGAGCGGGAGGCCGACGTGCTGAGAATGCGCTTCGGCATGTACGACGGCCGGACCCATACTCTGGAGGAGGTGGGCCAGATCTTCGGCGTCACCCGGGAGCGGATCCGCCAGATCGAAAACAAGGCCATCCGGAAGCTCCGCCATCCCAGCCGCGCGAAAAAGATCCGGGACTTCTACTGCTGAGAAAGAAAGCAATCCAAAAAATGACAGCGGACCTGAAAAAAGGTCCGCTGTTTTGCGTGTGGAGGGGCAGGAAGGCAGCAGGGCAAAGCCGTGACGGATGAGAGAAAAACATGGAGATTTCCACAGAAGTTACGAGAAAGAGGAATGTGCTTATCGGCTTGGCTCGGTTGACCAATAAATTGGTGTTTGTATAGATGACGGCGGAACAATACCTTCCCCCGGGGGGAAGGGGGACCGCGAAGCGGTGGATGAGGAATGGCGATACCTTACCATTCGCAATGCCGTTAATTTAAACGGTACAGACACTGGGGCACCTTCCCCCCGGGGGAAGGTATGGTGCAGCGCATCTCTACAAATTCCATTTTATCGGGTAGCTGAGCAATGGCGATAAGCACAAAGAGGAATTTTTCAATATTTTCCCCTTTTTCCTGGGGCGGAGGGAGCCGTGGGGGTTATTCAAAGGCTGTGCTGTCGAAGGTGATCCGGACGTGGTAGACCCGCTGGGATTCGGCGTTCAGGACCTCCTCCACGGTCTGGCGGATTTCTTCCTCCCGGCCCCGGAGGTCGCTGGGAAGGGCCACGTCAAAGACCAGATTCATATGCTTGCGGCCCTGGACCATCCGGAAGTCATGGAGCCGCAGCCGGGGGTCCCGGCTCTGAAGCAGACAGCTCACCCGGTCCTTCAGGGCCGTCAGGGCCGGGTCGTCGGTAACCACAGGGTCGTAGTGGATCACAAGATGTACATTGTGGCTGCGCAGGCACTCCCGCTCCATGTCGTCGATCAGCTCGTGGCATTCCAGGGGATCCTCCCGGTAATCCATCTCCACATGAATGCTGGCAAACCGCTGCCCCGGGCCGTAGTCGTGGACCATCAGGTCATGATAGCCCAGGACCTTGGGCTGCCGGGCGATGTAGTCCACGATCTTCTGCCGCAGCTCCGGATCCGCGCCCTGGCCCAGCAGGGGAGAGACGGTGTCCCGGGCCAGGTTCCAGCCGCTGTAAAGGATAAAGGCGGCAACGCCCAGGCCGAAGAAGCCGTCCACCCGGATGTCCCAGACCTGCTCGATCACCGAAGCCAGCAGGACGGCGGCGGTGGCCACACAGTCGTTGCGGCTGTCGGCGGCGGTGGCCATCAGGGTGGTAGAATCGATCCGTTTTCCCAGCCCCCGGTTGAACAGGTACATCCACAGCTTCACGGCGATGGAGGCGATCAGCACCCCGGCGGCCGCTAGGGAAAACTCCACCGGTGTGGGATGGAAGATCTTCTCCACGGAGGTCTTCACCAGCTCCATGCCGATGACCAGGATCAGCGCCGCCACCGCCAGGCCGCTGAGGTACTCCGCCCGGGCATGGCCGAAGGGATGCTCTTCGTCCGCGGGCTTATCCGCCAGCCGGAAGCCCACCAGGGTCACAATGGACCCGGAGGCGTCGGAGAGGTTGTTCAGGGCATCGGCGGTGATGGAGACGGAGCCGGTGAGAAAGCCCACCAGCAGCTTCCCGGCAAACAGAAGCAGGTTGCAGCAGATCCCTACCAGACCGGACAGGCGGCCGATGGCGGCCCGGACCCGGCTGTCAGCGGTATCCTGATAGTTCTTTACGAATAAGCGAAGCAGCAGGTTTGTCATAATGTCTCCTCCAGAACGGGGTATTTTGGGGCTTTTTTCAACTCTACTGCCGGTAGAATCCCCAATTCTACCGGCAGTAGGGGTACGCTGCCGGAAAATTCTCCCGGAAATGGCGTGACTTTGCGCCATGGATAAGATATGATAATCCTGTTCTCTCTGTTCCTGTGAGTTTAACGGTTATTATAGCGCGGAACGGGGATCCTGTCTATTTCTTTTTTTCGGAGTGTGAAACTATGAGCTATCAAATCATTACCGATTCCTGCTGCGACTTTCCCAACGGGACCTATGCCGGGCTGAAGCTGGTGAAGGTCCCTCTGAGCGTGGAGTTCCGGGGGCAGGTCTATGACGATAAAAACGATGACAGTCTGAAGGAAATGTATGACGGCCTCCGGGCCGGCGAGTCTGCCAAAACCTCCGCCATCAATCCCGACCGCTGGGCCAGGGCTATGGAGGGCGTGCTGGCCGCCGGTGAGGACGTGCTGGTAATGGCCTTCTCATCGGGCCTTTCCACCACCTACCAGTCTGCGGTGATCGCCGCGGAGGAGCTGCGGGAAAAGTATCCCGAGCGAAAGATCTTTGTGGTGGACACCCTGTCCGCCTCCATGGGCCAGGGGCTGCTGGTATGGTACGCCTGCCGCAAGCGGGACGAGGGTATGCCCCTGGAGGAGCTGTACGCCTGGGCGGAGGACGCCAAGCTGCATCTGTGCCACTGGTTCACCGTGGACGATCTGATGTATCTGAAGCGGGGCGGACGGATCAGCGCTGCCACCGCCGTGGTGGGCACCATGCTGCAGATCAAGCCCGTGCTGCACATGGACGACGAGGGACACCTCATCAGCATGGCCAAGGCCCGGGGCCGGAAGGCCTCCATCGACGCCCTGGTCCGGAAGGTGGGAGAGCTGGGACAAGACTATGACAACAGCACCATGTTCATCTCCCACGGCGACTGCCTGGAGGATGCCGAGTATCTGGCATCTCAGCTCCGGGAAAAGTGCGGCGCCAAGGAAGTGATCATCAGCTACGTAGGCGCGGTCATCGGCTCCCACTCCGGCCCCGGTACCGTGGCCCTGTTCTTCCTGGGCAAGCACCGCTGAGATAAGAGGCTGTCTCCCCAGGGAATCGTTTCCTCAAATCCTGCAAAAAACTGTCATTCCCACGCCATCCGGCAGGATGGCGTGGGAATCCGTTTTTCTTAACAATGCCGATCATGGGAACATTTCAAAGGGGAAACGGATTGCGAACCAGTGACCGAAGTCGCTGGTTCGCAAGGACAGTTCTTTTGCTTTTGTGAGACAGCCCTTTATGGGCGCGGCGGGCAGGGATCCCATTGTCCTGCGGGGATTATTTTTTGACTTTTTTCAGGGCGGACAGGCTGACCATCAGCAGGCAGGCCCAGAGGAAGAGGCTCAGCACCCAGTAGCCGCTGCAGACCATGGGGCTGGACACGATCACCAGAATCCAGTAGAGCAGGTCCCCCAGGGTTTCCGACCGGAGGGCACACAGAAAATTCAGCACCAGCAGCACCAGAGTCAGCCCCAAAGACAGGGCCGACAGGTTCCGGACCAGCTTCAGTACGGCCATGTCCCTTCCCTTCACCGCCCGGTGCAGGATCAGAGCCGGGGGAACAAAGAAGGCCAGAGACGCCGCTGTCAGGATCACCCGCACCGGGCCCGTGGGCTCCGGGATAAAACCCAGTCCCGCGCACACAATAAACAGACCGCCCCACAGGGCGAAGAGGGTTTTTAAATTCATGGAAGACCTCCTGAAGGGTTTTCCTTATTCTACCCGAAGAAAAAGCAAATGGCAACCCTTTTCTGTCGCGGAAAAAAAGCTGGACAGTGGAGGAACAATCTGGTATAATATAAGAATAATCTGCGAAAAGGGAGTGGATTTGCTATGAAGTGTCCGTTTTGCGGCGATCAGGAAAGCAAAGTCGTGGATTCCCGCCACAGTGAGGATGGGCTGAGCATCCGCCGCCGCCGGGAGTGCATGGGCTGTCAGCGCCGGTTTACCACCTATGAGATGGTGGAGAGTCTGCCCATCATTGTGGTAAAGCGCGACGGCTCCCATCAGAGCTTTGACCGCAACAAGATCCTCAATTCCATGATCCGGGCTTTCGACAAGCGGAAGGTGGATGTCAACGACCTGGACCGGATCACAACGGAGATCGAGCAGAGCATACAGAACACCCTGGAGCGGGAGATCACCACCGACAAGATCGGTGAAATGGTCATGGAGCGCTTGAAGCCCTTGGACGAGGTGGCCTACATCCGCTTCGCTTCCATCTACCACCGGTTCCAGGATGCGGGCAGCTTCATGCGGGAGATCAGCAAATTCCTGGAGGAAAAATAATGACGACTACCCCAACCGAGATTCTTCAGACCGCCGCCGCAGCTCTGGAGACCACCGCCCCGGCGGCTGTGGATCCTACGGCGGCTACGGAAGCCGGACTGAGTGTGGAGTCCCTCAAAAGTCTGATGGATTCCTTTGACCCGGCGGCGCTGCTGCCGGAGCTGGACAAGGTTTTCGGCAGCCTGGCCACGGTCTGCCGCGTGGCTGTGATGATCGGCCCCGTGGTGCTGCTGGTGCTGGGCCTTGCCTACCTGTTCCTGTCCCCCAAGGAGGCCAATTACTATTTTGGCTACCGGTGCTATTTCGGCATGGGCAGCGTCCACGCCTGGCGGTTTACCCAGCGTCTGGCGGGGGCGGTGCTGGGAGGACTGGGCCTGATCCTCACCGTGATCATGCTGCTGATTTCCGGCGGCTTTGCCTCCATGGAGGTGACGGCCATGGTCTGGCGGGCCGTTTCCTGCCTGGTCTGGGAAGCTGTCCTGGCGCTGCTGGCCACGCTGGCCATCAACCTGGCCGCCGCGGTCCGGTTTGACCGCAAGGGCGAATACCGAAACCGGAAGTCCAAATGACCCACGTCCCCTGTACGGACCGGCGAAAACCGGACTTTACAGGGGACGTTTTTTCGAAGAGGCCGGATCGGCCCCGCCCTTGTATGAAAGCTTGAAATGGCAGGGTTTTTCTTGCTATTTTTCCCCGGGGAGATTATAATAACCCCAAGACGGAAAAGCCCGGACGTTCCGGCGCTTTCTTGGAAGGATCGACACCGGCCGAGGCCGATGAGGAGGTATCATTCGTGGATCCAATTTATGTCACCGGACACCGGAATCCCGACACGGATTCCATTGTGGCCGCCATTGCCTATGCCGCTCTGCGCAACGCCTGCGGCGAGCGGGAATATGAAGCCGCCTGCCTGGGCCGGGTCTCCGACGAGACCCGGATCGTGCTGGACCGTTTTGGTTTTCAGCCCCCCAAGCGGATCACCGACCTGTATAACCAGGTCCGGGACCTGGATTTTGACCGCCCCCCGATTCTGAACACCGGCGTCACCGTGGGCAGAGCCTGGGATGAGCTGCAGGACTACCCCTCCATTGCCGCCGTTCCGGTGGCCAACGAGGACGGCTCCCTCTACGGCATTCTGTCCAGGACGGACGTTGCCAATTATAACATGTCCAATATCGCCTCCTGTGTGCTGGATCAGGTGCCTCTGTTCAACGTCCTGTCCGTTCTGGAAGGACGGATCCTCAACGAGGCCGGAGAAAACACGGACACCATTTCCGGTGAAGTGACCATTGCCCTGCCCCAGAGCCGGGAGAATCTGCTGTTCCAGAAAAAGGAGAGCGTTGTGCTTTGCGGCCATCAGCCGGACATGATCCGCCGGGCTTTGGAAATGAACGTCAGCTGCCTGGTGCTGTGCCAGACGGAGATCTCCGAGGAACTGCGGGATATGCCCACGGAAACCTGCATCATCTCCACTCCCTTCGACGCCTACCGGGCCGCCCGGCTGATTTTCCAGTCCACCCCCGTGGGCCGCATCTGCAACACCCAGGGGCTGGTATGCTTCCATCTGGACGAGCGGGTGGACGATGTCCGGGAGATGGTCCTCAAATACCGCCATCCCAGCTACCCCATTCTGGACGAATCGGAGAAGGTGGTGGGCATCCTGACCAGATACCATCTGCTGCGTCCGAGAAAGAAGCAGGTGGTGCTGGTGGATCACAACGAGGCCTCCCAGTCCGTACCCGGCCTGGAGGAGGCGGAGCTGCTGGAGATCATCGACCACCACCGGCTGGCGGATATCCAGACCACCAACCCCATCTATGTGCGCAACGAGCCGGTGGGCTCCACCAATACCATCATCGCCAACATGTTCCAGGACCGGGGCCTGATGCCCTCGGAGAATCTGGCGGGCATGATGGCGGCGGCGATCCTCTCCGACACCGTCATGTTCAAATCCCCCACCTGCACCCAGCGGGATATCCGCACGGCGGAGCGGATGGCCCGGATCGCCAACGTTTCTCTGGATGAGCTGGGCAAGGCGATCTTCTCCGCGGCTCTGGACAACAAGTCCGTGGACGAGATCCTCTTTACCGATTACAAGGAATTCCACATCGCCGGCCACTGCCTGGCGGTGTCCCAGGTGACCTGCGTGGACAGTGCCGCGGTGCTGCGCCGGAAGGAGGAATTCCTGGAGCTGATGCGCAAGACTGTGGCGGACAAGGGCTTCGACCTGATGGTGCTGATGCTCACCGACGTGCTGCTGGAGGGCACCCAGATCCTCTACGTGGGGGACAGCGACACCATCCAGCAGGCCTTCAACGTAGTCCCCAGGGACAATACCGCCTTCCTGCCCAAGGTCATGAGCCGGAAGAAGCAGGTCATTCCCATGCTCTCCGATTTGTGGGGTTAATCGCAAAATGAGGGCGCGGCGGATACAGGATATGGACTGGATTTCAATGAAATACCATATCCGATATTTCGGATCCATCCAGGCTTTGCCGCGTTCGATGGATACAAAGGAGGGGCCGCATGGGCTTTGAGAGTCTGCTGGGCAATGAGCGCCTGAAGGAGAACCTGGCGGAAAGTCTGGCCAAGGGGCGCATCTCCCACTTTTACCTGATCGCCGGGCCGGAGGGCTCCGGCAAACACACCCTGGCACGGCTTCTGGCGGCGGCGATCCTGTGTCAGGGAAAGAAGAAACCCTGCTTCGCCTGCGGCCCCTGCCGCAAGGTCATGGACGGGAACCATCCGGACTTCATCACCGTGGACGATCCCGAGAAGAAAACCGTTTCCGTGGAGCTGATCCGGCAGGCCCGGGCGGATATCTACATCCAGCCCAACGAGTCGGAGCATAAGATTTACCTGTTCCCCAGAGCCCAGGATATGGGCCTGCCGGGGCAGAACGCCCTGCTGAAGGTGCTGGAGGAACCGCCGAAATACGCCGTCTTCCTGCTGCTGGCGGACAATCCGGACAAGCTGCTGCCCACCGTCCGTTCCCGCTGCACGGAGCTGAATATGCAGGCCCTGCCGGAGGAGGTGCTGAGAAAGCAGCTCCGGAGGGACTTCCCCCAGGCCCAGGACGACGATATCAGCGCCGCCATCTTCCGAAGCGGCGGCTTTCTGGGCCAGGCCCGGCAGCTGCTGGAGACCGGCGGCCAGCTTCCACCCCAGACCGAAGCCTTTGTGGAGGCCTTCAGCGGGAAGGACGCCCTGGCCCTGCTGCGGGTCCTGGTGCCTATGGAAAAAATGAAGCGGGATGCCCTGGCAGACCTGCTGGAAGGATGGCTGGAGCTGACGGAAAGCGCCCTTGCCAGCCGCAGCGGTGTCCGGGCGGTTTCTCCCCACGCCCGCCGGATGGCCCAGGCCCGCACCGGCGCGGAGCTGCATGACGCCACGGTGAAGCTGCGCAAGGCCCTGGACTACGTCCGGAGCAACGTCTCCCCCGCCGCGGTCTGCGGATACCTGGAGTGGGAGCTGCGGTAGAGAACGAAATTTATTGGATATAAGATATCAGATACAAGATATAAGATATGGGCAAGGAATTTTCAAATCCCAAGGGGATACCTTATCATATATCCTCTATCTTCTGTCTTTCATCTTTAAGGATAGGAGCAATGCAATGGAAGAAGAAATCAAAACCACGTCCCCGGAGAATGTGGAGGTCGTGGACATCCAGTTCCGTCCCGGGCAGAAAATTTACTTTTTTGACCCTGCGGGGGCGATCTACAATCCCGGGGACCATGTCATCATCGACACCGCCCGGGGCGCCGAGTTTGGCATCTGCGCCGCCGGAAACCACCGGATCCCGCCCAAAGAGGTGGTGGCGCCTCTGCGCAGGGTGCTGCGGCTGACCACGCCCCAGGACGAGAAAACCGTCGAGGAGAACCGGGCCAAGGAGAAGCGGGCCTACCAGGTCTGCACCCAGAAAATCGCGGAGCATGGGCTGGACATGCAGCTGGTATCCGCCGAGGTGGCCTTTGACGGCAGCAAGATCCTGTTCTATTTCACCGCCGACGAGCGGGTGGATTTCCGGGAGCTGGTGAAAAACCTGGCCTCCGTGTTCCACACCCGCATCGAGCTGCGGCAGATCGGCGTCCGGGACAAGGCCAAGATGGTGGGAGGTCTCGGCATCTGCGGCCGTCCCTTCTGCTGCGCCAGCTTCCTGGATGACTTTCAGCCTGTCTCCATCAAAATGGCCAAGACCCAGAACCTGTCCCTGAATCCCACCAAGATCTCCGGCACCTGCGGCCGCCTGATGTGCTGCCTGAAATATGAGCAGGATGCCTATGAGGACTTAATCCGCACCAGCCCCAAGCCCGACTCCTTCGTGGATACCCCCGACGGACGGGGCACCGTGGTGGAGGTGGACCTTCTGCGCCAGCGGGTGAAGGTGCGGATGGAGGAAAACCCCGAAACCATCGGCGTTTACGCCAATACCGATATTGCCGTTCTGCGCAGCGGAAAGGCGAAAAAGAACGATCCTCCCATCCCCGCCGATCTGGCGCCCATTTCCGGCAGCGGAAAGCGGGTCCGTCAGGAGCGGGCGGAGGAGAAGCTCACCCTGGAGCCCATCCGCTTCCGCTACAGCACCGAGTCCGTTGTGGAGGAGGCGAAGCCGGAGACCAGGGAGCCTGCGGAGCCGGCCCCGGCCAGACAGTCCTCCCGCTCCCGCCGGCGCCGTCCGCCCCAGGAATCCGGACAGGAGGCTGCCGCCGGGCAGCCCCAGAAGCCGGAAAAGGAAACCAAACCGGAGTCCTCCGCGGACAGCAAGCCTCCCCGGCGCCGTTCCGGAGGCCGCCGCCGCAGACCGCCCAAGACCGGAAACGAGGGATAAACCGCGCCCATGGAAAAAAGAAAGCTTTTGGGAACGATCCCGGTGCCGGGATGGCTGTTTGTCATTCTGAGTGTGGCCTATGACGAGCTGCTTCTGCACCTTTGGACCTCAGAGGTTCTTCAAACCGGACGGCTGCTGGCGGTACTGGCCTTTGGAGCAGGCTTCGGCAGCCTCCTGGCGCTGCTCATCAGCCTGATCCCCTCCGGACGGGCTGCCAAATGGGTGGCCGTCACCGTGGCCTTCCTGGAAAATGTGCTGTGCCTGCTGGCGTACTTTATCTCCGATGCCTACCAGGTCTTTATGACCCCCGCCACCATTTTCGGCGGCGCCGGGGGCGTGGCCAGGGACTTTTTGCAGCTGGTGCTGTCCCTGCTGGCCCGGAACCTGTGGCGAATCGGTCTGGTCCTGCTGCCCACGGCCGCGTATGCCCTGCTTTGCCGCTGTGAAAAAACCGGCTGGAAGCGCAGATGTGTTCTGGCAGCCCTGGGGGCGGGGCTGTACCTTCTGGGCTTTGGCGCGGTGAAGAGCCTGACAGCGGATGAGGCCCGGTTTGGCGCCGCCTACGACTTTGACAGCGCCATCCGTTCCTTCGGACTGAACATGGGCCTGACCCTGGAGATCCGCCACAGCGGCGGCGGTGAGAAGGAGCCCGTCTTTGAGGCCCTTCAGCCGGAGCCGGAGACGGTCCCCGCGGCCCCGGAAGCCTCTGAGCAGCCCCAGCCCACGGAGGCCGTCTACGGTGACAATGTCCTGGATCTGGATTTTGCCGCGCTGAAGCAGGACGCTCCCAGCACCTCCGTCGCAGCGGTCTGCGATTATCTGACCACCCGGAAGCCCTCAAAGCAGAATGCCTTCACGGGTATGTTCGCGGGGAAGAACCTGATCCTCATCACCGCCGAGGCCTTTACCGAGGAGGTCATTGATCCGGAGCTGACCCCCACCCTCTACCGCATGGCCACCGAGGGGATCCGCTTTACGGACTATTACCAGCCCGCCTGGGGCGCCAGCACCACCTCGGGAGAGTTCTCCAACACGGTGGGCCTGGTTCCCACCAACGGCGGCATGTGCATGAAGGAGGTCCTTCAGCAGAATTTCTTCCTGACCATGGGCCATCAGCTCCAGCGGCAGGGATACTATTCCGCGGCCTATCACAACCACAACAAGGATTTCTATGACCGGGACAAGACCCACACCCATCTGGGCTATGACCGGTTCCTGGCCCAGTACGGCGGGCTGGAGGGGATCACTCCGGTCTGGCCGGAAAGCGATCTGGAAATGATCGACGTGACGGTTCCTCAGTATATCGATCAGCAGCCCTTCAGCATCTACTATATGACCGTCAGCGGCCACTGCATGTATTCCCTGAACGCCAACGCCATGGCCAAGAAGCATTATGACGAGGTGGCGGATATGGATTGCTCCGAGGCGGTGAAGTGCTACTACGCCTCCCAGCTGGAGCTGGAAGCGGCCATGGCCTCTCTGGTGAGGCAGCTGGAGGAGGCCGGCATCGCCGACGACACCGTTGTTGTCATTTCCTCGGACCATTACCCCTACGGCCTGGAGCGCAGCGGAACCTGGCAGAATACGTCGGATTACCTGGCGGAGCTGTACGGGGTAGATCGTTATGACAATTTTATCCGGGACCACAATGCCCTGATCATCTGGAGCGGCTGCCTGGAGGACCTGGACATCACCGTGGAGGAGCCGGTCTACAGTCTGGATATCCTGCCCACCCTGTCCAACCTGTTTGGCCTGCCCTACGATTCCCGCCTGCTGGTGGGCCGGGACGTGTTCTCTGAGGAGACGCCCCTGGTACTCTGGCCGGATTTCAGCTGGAAAACGGACAAGGGACTGTATAACGCCCAGACCGGCGTCTTCACCCCGGCGGAAGGCGTTCAGGCGGAGAAGGACTATATCGATTATATCAGCTCGGTGGTCCGCAACAAGATCACCTATTCCCGCTCGGTGCTGGACACGGACTTCTTCAATTACGTGTCCAAGGCCCTGGGGCTGGGAGAATAAGCCCTTTCCGGAGCCGTCCCGCGCCAGGTGGGACGGCTCCTTTTTCGAGCAATCGCAGGTTTGCGTCGGGAAAAGGACGCAATGAACACAAAAAAGCTGTCACCTCGGTGACAGCTTTTTCAGGAACCGGTTCTCATACCGTTGTCTTCAAACACCCAGCAGGGTCTTGGCGAACAGGAAGTAGACCAGCAAGCTCAGGGCGTCCACGATGGTGGTGATGAAGGGACTGGCCATTACCGCCGGGTCGAAGCCCAGGCGCTTGGCCAGCAGGGGCAGGGAGCAGCCCACAAACTTGGCGATGACCACCGTGACGCACAGGGTCAGGCATACCACGCCGTTGACCATCAGGCTGATGCTCTCATTGCCCATCAGAAGCCGGTCCACCAGAAAGACCTTGGCAAAGCACACCACTGCCAGGGTGGTGCCGCAGAGTACGGCGGTGCGGATCTCCTTCCACATGACCCGGAACAGGTCGGAAAACTTCAGCTCGTCCAGGCTCAGGGCGCGGATGACGGTAACGGAGGACTGGGAGCCGCAGTTACCGCCGGTGTCCATCAGCATGGGAATGAAAGCCGTCAGAGCGGGCAGCAGGCTCAGGGCATCCTCAAAGGATGTGATGATCATTCCTGTGAAGGTGGCCGAAACCATCAGCAGCATCAGCCAGGGAATGCGGTGCCGGAACAGGTCGAAGGGCGTGCTTTTGAGGTAGGTCTTTTCCGAGGGGGTCATGGCCGCCATGATCTCCATATCCTCGGTGGCCTCGTCTTCCATGACGTCCATGGCGTCGTCGAAGGTGACGATACCGACCATCCGGTTTTCCCCGTCCACCACGGGCAGCGCCAGGAAGTTGTACTTGTTGAACATCCGGGCGACCTCTTCCTGGTCGGTCTGGGTGGTGACGCTGATCAGGTTGGTCAGCATCAGATCCTCGATCTTCATCTCGTCATCATCCGCCAGCAGCAGATCCTTGACGGTCACCAGACCCGTCAGGGTCCGGTCCTTCTCCAGAACATAGCAGGTGTAGATGGTCTCCTTGTCAACGCCCTGGCGGCGGATGCGCAGGATGGCCTCCTCCACCGTCATATGGGGGCGCAGGGATACGTATTCCGTGGTCATGATGGAACCGGCGGAATTTTCCGGGTAGCGCAGGATCTGGTTGATGGAGCTGCGCATCTCCGGGTCGGCGTGCTTCAGGATCCGCTTGACCACGTTGGCGGGCATCTCCTCCACCAGGTCCGCCGCGTCGTCCACATACAGCTCGTCCAGAACTTCCTTCAGCTCATTGTCCGAGAAGCCCCGGATCAGCAGCTCCTGATCGTCGGGCTCCATTTCCACGAAGGTCTCCGCCGCCTGCTCCTTGGGCAGGAGCCGGAACATCAGCGGGATCTGCTTCTCCTCCAGCCCCCGGAACATCCCTGCCACATCGCTGGGGTTCATGGTCACCAGAATATCCCGGAGCGTGGAATACTTTTTCTCTTCCAGCATTGCCAGAAGGGCTTTTTCTACGATTTCAAAACGCTCAGCCATGATTATCCTCCTTCAATTATGTAATTTTCAGAGGCAATCCTACATGGCCGAAAAAGGCTACGGACCCACCATGGCGGGTACGCGTCTACTTCGGCCAGGTATATTGCCGCTGCCGCCAGCATCCATGGTGTTTCCCTCCTTTATTGCTCAGAATTCATCTTATTTTAACCCTTTTTTGGCAGGTTGTCAACCTTGACGGAGGGGGTTTTCCGGCGTAAAATAGGTCGCAGAAATAAGACAGGGGGAATTTCAAAATGATTCGTTTCGCCCGGGAAGAGGACCTGCCTCAGCTGCTGGAAATCTACGGACCCTATGTGCTGAAAACCACCGCCACCTTTGAATACGACGTGCCCTGCCGCCGGGAATTTGCCCGGCGCTTCCAGACCATCACGGAGCAGTTTCCCTGGCTGGTCTGGGAGGAGGAGGGCCGGATTCTGGGCTACGCCTATGCCAGTCTGCCCTTTACCCGCCCGGCCTACGCCTGGTGCGCCGAGCCGACGGTTTACCTGCGTCCCGAGGCCTGGGGCCGGGGTATCGCCGAGGCCCTGTACGCCGCCCTGGAGAAAATCCTGAAGGCCCAGGGCTACCAGGTGCTTTACGCCCTGGTCTGCGGGGAAAACCGGCAGTCCCTGCGCTTTCACGAGAAGATGGGCTACCGGCTCCGGGCGGAGCTGCCGGACTGCGGCTGGAAATTTGACCGCTGGCTGGGGCTTTGTTGGTTGGAAAAACGGCTGGATTCCGTGAAATCGCCCAGCGCGTTCCCTGCGGCCTGGAGAAAGGTTGTGCAGGATGCGCAAAACTTTCCGGATATTTTAGACAATTTGTCCCTTTTCTAA
Organism: bacterium; assembly: GCA_004562395.1. GTDB lineage: Bacteria > Bacillota > Clostridia > Oscillospirales > Oscillospiraceae > Faecousia. Next base: position 14,801 of record SFQY01000005.1, read on the forward strand.
TGAACAAAAATATGTTATGTTATGAATGTGGAAAAATGTGCCGGACCGAGCGCATTTTTATTCTCTTTGGAGCATCCATCAATTTCAATAAGGAGAGCTGTGACCATGTATTTTCAGAAAAAACGCGTAATCGCCATGCTGCTGGCCGGCGGCCAGGGCAGCCGTCTTAAGGTTCTGACGGAGAAAACCGCCAAGCCTGCCGTCCCCTTCGGCGGCAAGTACCGCATCATCGACTTCCCCCTGTCCAACTGTGTCAATTCCGGTATCGACACCGTCGGTATCCTGACCCAGTACCAGCCCCTGGAGCTGAACGAGTACATCGGCAACGGCCAGCCCTGGAATCTGAACAAGACCCATAGCTGCGCCCAGGTCCTGCCTCCCTACGAGCGCCACGACAAGAAGTCCGGCTGGTATAAGGGCACGGCCAACGCCATCTATCAGAACATCGACTTCGTGGACCGCTTTGATCCCGATTACGTGGTGATCCTGTCCGGCGACCACATCTACAAGATGGACTACGCCGCCATGGTGGCCTACCACGAGAAGCACAACGCCTCCTGCACCATCGCCGTGCGCAATGTTCCTCTGGCCGAGGCTTCCCGGTTCGGCATCCTGAACACCAACCCCGACAACTCCATCTACGAGTTTGAGGAGAAGCCCCCCGTTCCCAAGTCCACCAACGCCTCCATGGGTATCTACTGCTTCAACTGGAAGGTCCTGCGGGAGGCTCTGATCGCCGACGAAGATGACCCCAAGTCCTCCAACGACTTCGGCAAGAACATCATCCCCAGCCTGCTGAACGCCGGCCACAAGATGATGGCCTATCCCTTCGACGGCTACTGGAAGGACGTGGGCACCATCGACTCCCTGTGGGAGGCCAACATGGAGCTGCTGGGCAAGGAGCCTGTCTTCGACCTGCGGGGCGACGAGCGCTTCAAGATCTACGCCCGTAACTCCGCGCAGCCCTCCTCCTATATCGACGAAAAGGCCAAGATCCGCAATGCCTTCGTGGCCGAGGGTTCTGAGGTCTACGGCACCGTGAAGCATTCCGTCATCTCCGTGGGCTGCACCATCGGAGAGGGCGCTCTGGTGGAGGATTCCGTGGTTATGCCCGGCGTCACCATCGAGGCCGGGGCCATTGTCCGCAACGCCATCCTGGGCGAGGACTCCAAGGTCTGCAAGAACGCCGTTGTGGGCGGCGCCTTCGCCCCCGACGAAAAGAGGAGCATCAGCGTCACTTCCAAGGGCGCTGTCGTTGAAGCCAACACCGTGCTGCTGCCCGGTGATATGCTGTAAGAGGAGGATTCCGCAATGAACGTAATGGGTATTATTTTTACCAACGACGCCAGTATCGGTGAGCTGACCGACAAGCGCACCATGGCTTCCCTGCCCTTTGGCGGCCGCTACCGCCAGGTGGACTTCGCGCTGTCCAACCTGAGCAGCGCCGGTGTCCGCCATGTGGGCATTATCTCCCGTCACAACTACCAGTCCCTGATGAACCACATCGGCGACGGCGAGGAGTGGGGCCTGGAGCTGGAGGAGGGCGGTCTGGAATTCCTGACTCCCTACGCCCAGTCCGTTACCGACACCTACCGGGGCAAGCTGGAATCTCTGAGCAGCGCCATGGACTTCCTGGAGTACGGCGCTGATGACGAGCTGGTGGTCATGATCGACTCCGCCATCCTGTCCAACGTGGATCTGACCGACGTTCTGAACAAGCATGTGGAAAGCGGCGCCGATGTCACCGTGGTCACCAAGGCCGGCATCGCCAACGGCGTGAAGAAGCTGGACCTGGCCCTGAAGGTGGAGAACGGTCAGGTTACCGACATGATGGTTGACTACGCGGCTCCCTCCGAATACGTTGCCTCCATGGACATCTTCGTCCTGCGCAAGAAGTGGCTGATCCAGCAGGTCAAGGAAATGATCGCCCGGGACAAGTTCCACATGGACCGGGACCTGGTCATGGGCGGCTGGCAGCGGGGCAAGGTCTCCGTCAATGTCTATCCCTTTAAGGGCGTGGCCATGTTCAATGAGTCCCTGGAGGAGTATTTCCGCAACTCTCTGGCCCTGATTCAGGCAGATATCCGCCACGACATTTTCCATTACAACCATCCCATTTTCACCAAGGTTCGTGACCGGGTTCCCACCTACTACGGCGAGACCTGCGACGTGGAGAACTGCCTGGTGGCCGACGGCTGCATGCTGGAGGGCGAGGTTAAGGATTCCGTTCTGTTCCGTCAGGTCACGGTATGTCCCGACGCCGAGGTGGAGCACTGCGTTATTATGAATGATGCTGTGATCGGCGAGGGCGCGGAGCTGAAGTATGTCATTCTGGATAAGAACGTCACCGTGACTCCCGGCGCCAAGCTCATCGGCACCAAGACCAATCCCATCATTGTCAAGCGGGGGGAAACCGTATGAGAATTGCCGTCTGCGCCTCTGAAGGCGCTCCTTACGCCAAGTCCGGCGGCCTGGGCGACGTGATGGAGGCCCTGCCCGCCGCCCTGGCCCGGATTGAGGGCAATGAGGTTGCCCTGTTCCTGCCCTACTACAGCAAGATCAAGTCCAACGCCGCCTACCCCACCGAAAAGGTGGCGGAATTCCGGGTCCGGCTGGGCTGGCGGCAGCAGTACTGCGGCGTCATGAAGCTGACGAACCGCTCCGACGGTGTGCAGGTCTATTTCCTGGACAATGAGTACTATTTCGGCGGCCGTACCGGCGCCATCTACGGCGACATGGACGACGGCGAGCGCTTCGCCTTCTTCTCCCGGGCCTGCCTGGACGCCATGGCGGCGATCAGCTATATCCCCGAGATCATCCAGTGCAATGACTGGCAGACCGCTCTGGTTCCCGTATATCTGAAGGCTCTGTACCAGGGGCAGTTCCCCAGGACCCGCTGCATGTACACCATCCACAACATCGAGTATCAGGGCTGGGCCAACGCCAGCTTCTTCGATGACATGCTGGGCCTGCCCTGGGAGTACCGCGGCACCCTGGATATGAACAATTCCGTCAACGTCATGAAGGGCGCCATCGAGACTGCCGACCTGGTCACCACCGTCTCCGAGACCTACGCCCGGGAGCTGATGTATCCGTACTATGCCCACGGTCTGGACGGCATCCTGGCCAGCAACGCCTGGAAGCTCACCGGTATTACCAACGGCATCGACGTGAACACCTTCAACCCCGAAACCGACAAGGCGCTGCCGGCCCACTTCAACGCCGAGACCTTCGTGGAGGGCAAAGCCAAGTGCAAGGCCGCCCTGCAGGAAGAGGTGGGGCTGCCCGTGAAGCCCGATGTGCCTCTGGCTGTCATGGTCACCCGTCTGGCCGGACACAAGGGCCTGGATCTGCTGTGCTACATCGCCCGCCGTCTGCTGTGGGAGGAGGACGTCCAGCTGCTGATCCTGGGAACTGGCGAGGCCCAGTACGAGAACTTCTTCAAGGACCTGGCCTATCAGTTCCCCCAGCAGGTGTCCGCCAAGATCACCTTCAACTTAGGGTTGGCCGCCCGGATCTACGCCGGCGGCGACATCTACCTGATGCCCTCCAAGTCCGAGCCCTGCGGCCTGAGCCAGATGAATGCCATGCGCTACGGCACCGTTCCCGTGGTCCACGCCACCGGCGGCCTGAAGGATACCGTGCCTCCCGCCGATGAAAACGGCGAGGGCGGTCTGGGCTTCACCTTCCAGAGCTACAATGCCGACGATTTCTTCGCCTCCCTGAAGCGGTGCCTGGATCTGTATAACCGCAACCGGGAGGGCTTCCGGGCCCTGCAGAAGCGGGAAATGGAGCAGGACTTCAGCTGGGACGTCCCCGCGGCCCGGTATATGGATCTGTTCCGGAATATGCTTTCCTGGTAAGTCCGGAACCCAAAGCCCATGGGGCTTAAGAAATCCCTGAAAAACAGGACAGGAGCTTTCCAAAGCGGAAAGCTCCTGTTTTTATGCTGGCCGCCCTGGGGGCGGCCTTTCTTGATAATGAACGATTTTCTGTCCCGAAAATCATGGAAGCGGCATCGCGGTTCCGGGCCGGTGGGATAACGAAGGATTTTCAGCGGTCCCTGATCAGCAGCTCCGCGATCTGGATGGCGTTGGTGGCAGCGCCCTTGCGGACCTGGTCGCCGCAGCACCACAGACACAGGCCGTTGTCGTCGGTGAGGTCCGGACGGATGCGGCCCACGAATACGATATCCTGATCGGTGGTATCCAGAGGCATGGGGTACTGCTTGTTCTTCAGGTCGTCCACCAGCTTACAGCCGGGGGCCTTGGCGATCACCTCCCGGGCCTGCTCCACGGTGACCGGCACGTCGAAGTGGCAGCTGACGGAGATGGAGTGGCTGCGGACCACCGGAACCCGGACGCAGGTGCAGCTTACCTTCAGCTGGGGCAGGTGCATGATCTTGCGGCCCTCGTTCTGCATCTTCATCTCCTCGCTGGTGTAGCCCTCGAACTGCTCGCCGCCGATCTGGGGGATCAGGTTAAAGGCGATCTGGTAGGGGAACACCTTGGGCTGGACGGTCTTGCCGTGGCCCAGGGCCTGGACCTCGCTCATCAGCTCAATGGGGCCGCCAGCGCCGGCGCCGGAAACCGCCTGATAGGTGGAGGCGGTCATGGTCCGGATGGGGGCAATGGTGTTCAGAGCGTTGACGGCGGTGACGGTGATGATGGTGGAGCAGTTGGGGTTGGAGATGATGCCGCTGTGCCAGGCCACGTCCTCAGGATTTACCTCGGGGACCACCAGAGGAACCTTGGGGTCCAGGCGGAAGGCGGAGGAATTGTCCACGAAGACGGCCCCGGCCTTGACGATGGCAGGCGCAAACTGCTTGGCGATGTCGTTTTCCGCCGCGCCCAGAACGATATCCACACCCTCGAAAGCGTCGTCCCGGGCCTCCTGGATGGTCACATCCTCACCCCGGAACTTCAGCGTCTTGCCGGCGCTGCGGGCGGAAGCCAGGGGGACCAGCTTGCCCACAGGGAAATTCCGCTCCTGCAGAACCTTGATCATTTCCTGTCCCACGGCGCCGGTGGCGCCCAGGACGGCAACGGTATATGTTTTCATAGTCATTCCTCCACAAAGAAAATTGCGGGGGAGGGGTGCTGTCCCTCCCCTGCGGTATGGTTTATTTTGTAATGAAGCTGTTGTACAGCACCCGGATCGCTTTCTTGAAGTCCTTGTTGTCCACGCCGAAGATGATGTTCAATTCGTCGGGGCCCTGGTTGATCATGCGGATATTGACCCCGCTTTCGCCCAGCGCAGCGAAGATCTTACCGGAAATACCGGGCCGGAAGGCCATTTTCCGGCCAACGGCGGCAACCACGGCAATGTGGTGGTGGACATCCAGGGTATCTGGCTCCGCCTCCTGCTGGATCTCCGCCATGATGGTATACAGGTCCTTCTCAATGGCCCAGGTGGGCAGCACCACGGACACGTTGTCGATGCCGTTGGGCACGTAGTCCACGGAAATATGGTGGCGCTCCAGCACCGTCAGGACCCGGCGCAGCACACCAACCTGGTTGCTCATGCCCCGCTTGGACAGGGAAATGATGGAAAAATCCGTCTTGCCGGTGATGCCGGTGATGAACCGCTCTGGGTCGTGGTCCGCCTCAAAGGACTCCCGGATCATGGTGCCGGGGGCGTCGGGCTGGTTGGTATTGCGGATGTTCACGGGGATGTTCTTTTCCCGGACGGGGAAGATGCTGTCCTCGTGGAGGACCTGGGCGCCGGAGTAGCTCAGCTCCCGCAGCTCGTCATAGGTCACCTCGGGAATGGCCTGGGGATCGTCCACGATCCGGGGATCCGCCATAAGGATGCCGGACACGTCGGTCCAGTTCTCGTAGACATCGGCGTCCAGAGCCGCCGCCGCCAGGGCGCCGGTGATGTCGCTGCCGCCCCGGGAGAAGGTATGGATGGTGCCGTCGGGCATGATGCCGTAGAAGCCGGGGATCACCGCGCCGTAGCCCAGCAGGACCTGGTTGCGCAGAGCCTCATAGGAAGCCTCCTTATCCACGGTGCCGTCCAGGTTGAATTTGACCCAGTCCGCGGCGTCCACAAACTGGAAGCCCAGGTAGGCGGCCATCAGCTTGGCGGAGAAATACTCGCCCCGGCTGACCAGCTCCTCCTGGCTCACGGCCTTGGCGTCGATGCGCTTTTTCAGCTGCTCCAGCTCCGGCTCCAGCCGCAGATCCAGCCCCAGCTCATCCCGGATATCCAGGTAGCGGGAGGCGATCATCTCAAAAATGCTGGAGCAGTCCACCCCGTACTGGATATGGGCATAGCACAGGTAGAGCAGGTCGGTCAGCTTGTGGTCACCGGAAAACCGCTTGCCCGCGGCGGAAACCACCACCACCCGGCGCTCGGGATCCGCCATCAGGATATCCCGGATCTTGCGGTACTGCCCGGCGTCGGCCATGGAGCTTCCGCCGAATTTCACTACTTTCATCTTTTCTTTTCCTCTCTCGGGCAAGGCCCGTTTGCAGTTCTTGGATATTAAATGAGGGTGTAAATGATCGTTTATCGTTGCACCCAACGTAGGGCGGGGGCAAGCCCCCGCCGATGCACCAATGGTTTTGCATATCCGCGTCTAACGCAGCCGAGCATGTATCCAACCTGCTCGGCGGGGTCATGACCCCGCCCTACGTTGGGTGCGGCATTATTTGCTGGATGCTCCGCTAAACGATCATTGATCTGCTTTTTTTCAGCGGATCTCTGCGATGAAGGCGTCGGGGTTTTCCTTCAGCCAAGCGTGCATGTCGGCTACGGACACGGGTTTGGTCACCACCGCGCCGTCCCAGACTTCCTGCACATCTCCGGCCCAGCCGCCCCGGACATACCAGGTCAGCTTTTCGCTGTTGTCCGCGGTGACCCTGGAGCCGTAGGGCGCGTAGAAGCCTCTGCCTGCCAGCACATCCACCAGGTCCTGAACTACATTATATGCGGTGGGGTACCGTCCCGCGCCCTGGCCGTAGAAGCTCATGCGCTCGGAGGTCTGTCCCAGGAAGGTGATCAGGTTGTAGTTCAGAGGAACCGCGGCCTCCGGCTCACCCTCCTTCACCAGGGTGGGATGGACATAGGCGCTGTAGGCGCCCTCCGCCTGGGTGCCGGTGGAGATCAGCTTGCACACCAGACCATGTGCCTTGAAATTCTCCACGTCCTTCGCCTGGATGTTCCGGATGCCCGCCACGGGGACGCTGTCCCGGTCCAGACTCACGCCGAAGGCGATATTGGCCGAAAGAATGACCTTGTGCCAGGTGTCGATGCCGTCCACGTCGGTGGAGGGGTTGGCCTCGGCATAGCCCAGCTTCTGGGCCTGGCTCAGGGCTTCGCCGTAGTCCAGACCGAACCGGGTCATGTTGTCAAGAATGTAGTTGCAGGTGCCGTTCATAATGCCGCCCACCCGGGTGAGCTTCTGGACCCGGCGGGCCCGCTCCAGCTCGCTGAGCCAGCCGATGCCGCCGCCCACCGCCGCTGTACAGCGGAATTTGACGCCCATGCGCTCCGCCAGAGGCAGCAGCTCATCGTAGAAGGTGCATACCAGCGCCTTGTTGGAGGAAACCACGTTCTTTCCGGCCTCTATGGCGGCCCGTACAAACTCATAGGCCGGATGCAGGCCGCCCATGGCCTCCACCACGGTGTCGATGGTTTCGTCCTCCACAATGGACTTATAGTCCTTTACCGCCTGGGCGTCGGGAAGGGAGATATCCTCCAGGCACAGTACCTTGGTCACCTGCATGTCTTCTCTGGATTCGGTGATCTCATAAACGCCTCTGCCAACGACGCCAAAGCCCAACAGTCCGATCTTCATGAAAACATCCTCCGTTATCTCTATATATATTGAGGGTTCCGCTGTAAAAGAATACAATCCGGGACGAGAGCCGCGGAATCCGCAGAATCCGCTGTGTTCGGCCCGAAAACACTTGCATTTTTATGAAAAACAGTATATCATATACCTGCTAAAATTGCAATTGCAACAAAAAGCCAATGATTCCCTACGATTTCTTCGGTTTTTGTGCAATTGGTAAAGTTTACTCAGTTCTTTTCAGGAGGATGCTATGCAATACCATTCCACCCGCAACGAAACTATCCGCGCCGACAGCGCCCAGGCTGTCCTGGAGGGCCTGGCCCCTGACGGCGGATTGTACATGCCCCAGACCATCCCCGCCTTTGACTGGCAGCAGTGCCTTCAGGGCAGCAGCCAGGACATGGCCACCCGGATTCTTTCCGCTCTGCTGCCGGATATCCCCGACATGCCGGAGCTGGTCCGCCGGGCCTACACCGGCAAATTCGAGACTGAGGATCTGACGCCCACCGTTCCCGTGGGGGACTTCCGGGTGCTGGAGCTGTTCCGGGGCCCCACCTCCGCCTTCAAGGATGTGGCGCTCTCCATGCTGCCCCAGCTGCTGACCGCAGCCAAGAAGGCCAAGGGGATGGACGAAGATATCCTGATCCTCACCGCCACCTCCGGCGACACCGGCAAGGCCGCTCTGGAGGGCTTTCACGACGTGCCCGGGGTCCGCATCTGCGTGTTCTATCCCGACGGCGGCGTGTCTCAGGTCCAGCGGGCCCAGATGGTGACCCAGGAGGGAAACAATGTTGCCGTCTGCGCGGTCCGGGGCAACTTTGACGACGCCCAGACCGGTGTGAAGAACATCTTTGCCGCCTGCCAGGGCCGGGAACTGCCCTTCCGGCTGTCCTCCGCCAATTCCATCAACATCGGCCGCCTGGCCCCCCAGATCATGTACTACTTCCGGGCCTACCGGGATCTGCTGGACGCCGGGAAAATCGCCCTGGGAGACCAGGTGAATTTCTCCGTCCCCACCGGCAACTTCGGCGACATTCTGGCCGGATACCTGGCAAAGGGGCTGGGACTGCCCGTGGGCACCCTGATCTGCGCCTCCAACGCCAACAATGTCCTCACCGACTTCATCCGCACCGGCACCTATGACCGCAGACGCCCCCTGCTGAAGACCACCTCTCCGTCCATGGATATTCTGGTGTCCTCCAACCTGGAGCGGCTGCTGTACCTGCTCAGCGGCGATACGAAGCTGGTGGCCTCCCTGATGGAGAAGCTGAATAAAGAGGGCAGCTATACCGTTCCCGACGAGCTTCTGGCAAAGATCCAGGCCCAGTTCTGGGCCGCCTGCTGCGATGATGGCCGGGCAGCGGAGATCATCGGCCGGGTGTACAAGGAGCTGGGCTACCTGTGCGATCCCCACACTGCCTCCGGCTGGGCAGCCGCCGAGGACTATGTGGCCCAGACCGGCGACAGCCGCCCCATGGTGGTGCTGTCCACCGCTTCCCCCTACAAGTTCCCCGCGGCCGTACTCCATGCCATCGGCGGCGACATAAGCGGCAGCGAATACGACCAGATGCGGACCCTCTCCGCCGTCACCGGGGTCCCCATTCCGAAGAACCTGGCCTCCCTCCAGGGAAAACCTGAAAAGCATACCGGTGTTATTGACAAGGATAAGATGCTGGAGTACGTACTGAATCTGTAAAAGAATGCAATATTAAGAAAATATAGGCGGAATCACCGCAGATAAAGGATCGTTTAGCGCTCCGATGGTTGCTGCGCACCCCCAAGGCTCCCTCTGATGAGGGAGCTGTCGCGAAGCGACTGAGGGAGAGAAAATGTTCGGTCTTTTACCGTGTTTACCAAGAATTCGAAAGGTTTCAGGCTTTCTCTCCCCCAGTCAGCTTCGCTGACAGCCCCCTCGTCAGAGGGGGCCTTGGGGACGCGAAACGATCCTTTACAGCCCAATATCCTGCATTTATCACAAACTGGAGAACGAATCCTATGAAACGAGTAACCATCCGTGTTCCCGCCACCACCGCCAACCTGGGGCCGGGGTTTGACGCCTTCGGCTGCGCCCTGAGCCTTTATACCGACGTGACCTTCCAGGAGACCGACGCCGGGCTGGAGATCACCGGCTGTGACGAGGAATTCACCGGCCCGGATAACCTGGCCTATACCTCCTACTGCGCGGTGCTGAATACCCTCAGCGAAGAGGTCCGGGGCGTGAAGATCCACATTGACGCCCACATCCCCATCTGCCGCGGGTTAGGCTCCTCCGCCGCCCTGCTGGTGGCCGGCGCCATGGGCGCCAACCTGCTCCATGGCAGCAAGCTGTCCACCCAGGGTCTGCTGAATATCACCAACGCCATGGAGGGCCACCCGGACAACCTGGCACCGGCCTTCTACGGCGGCCTCACCGCCTCCATGGTGGACGGCGGCCTGCCGGTATCCGTCAGCTTCCCCCTCCACCCGGACTGGGAATTCCTGGCCCTGATCCCGGATTTCAACCTGCCCACCACCCTGGCCCGCTCCGTCCTGCCCCAGCAGATCAGCCGGGCCGACGCCATCTACAACATCTCCCACGGCGCCCTGGTGCTGAAGGCCCTGGAGCTGGGGGATGAGAAGCTGCTGCGCAACGCCATGCAGGACCGGCTCCACCAGTGCTACCGGAAAAAGCTGATCCCGGACTATGAAAAGATCGAGGCCCTGGTCCGTACCACCGGCGCGGCCTTCTGCCTCAGCGGTGCCGGCCCCACCCTGCTGTGCATCACCCAGGACCAGAATCTGGAGCGCAAGCTTTCCAAAAAGCTGGACAGCATCACCGAGAAGAACTGGCAGATGCTGCCCCTGCGGGTGGAATTCCAGGGCGCCCATGTCAGAAACGCGGAATGAACCAGAACAGCCCCGCTCCGGCGGGGCTGTTTTTCTGTCCATGGCCCCGGCAGACGCCCGTTTATCGGTCAATATGTATCGATAATAAAAGAGTTTTTGGAAAGAATTAGGCAAGGGTGACAAAACAGGGTAGACAAGGGGGAAAAAATGCGGTATCATAGTAAACGCAGAATTGCGGAATTGATTCCGCAAAATTTGAAAGAGGTGAAGTAATATGGCGTTTTCTTTTTTCGGCGGGGTCCATCCCAAAGAAAATAAGTGGTACGCTTGCGACAAGGAGATCCAGGTTTTCCCGGAACCGGATATCGTCGTAATCCCCATGTCCCAGCATATCGGCGCCCCCTGCAAGCCCCTGGTCAAGAAGGGCGATCTGGTCACCGTCGGGCAGAAGATCGGCGATAACCAGGGCCTTTGTGTCCCGGTACATGCGTCCGTATCCGGCAAGGTCAAGGCCGTGGAGATGCGGGCCCACACCAGCGGCACGACCATGATGAGCGTGGTCATTGAGAATGACCATCTGGATACCCTGTGTGAGGACTGCAAACCCCGGACTCAGGCGGAGGTGGATGCTCTGTCTGCCGAGGAGCTGATCAACATCATCCATGAAGGCGGCATCGTCGGTATGGGCGGCGCTACCTTCCCCACCCATGTCAAGCTCTCCGGCGGCATCGGCAAGGTGGACACCGTCATCGTCAACGCCGGCGAGTGCGAGCCCTTCATCACCGCCGACGACCGGCTGTGCCGGGAGATGCCGGAGAAGCTGATTTCCGGTCTGAAGATCATCATGCGGATCCTGGGCCTGAAGGAAGGCCACATCGGCATCGAGGACAACAAGCCCGAGGCCGTGAAGGCTCTGAAGGCCAACCTGGAGGCTGCCGACGGCATTACCGTGGACGTGCTGCCCGCCAAGTACCCCCAGGGCGCTGAAAAGCAGCTGATCTACGCCGTCACCGGCCGGGAGGTTCCCTCCGGCGGTCTGCCCGCGGCGGTGGGCTGCGCCGTGTTCAACGCTGCCACCTGCAAGGCCATCCACGACGTGGTCTATGACGGAATGCCCCTGATCAAGCGGATCGTTACCGTCTCCGGCGACATCCTGATGGAGCCCAAGAACCTGCTGGTGCCCATCGGCACCGCCTTCAACGACCTGATCGACGCCTGCGGCCACTCCGAGAACCCCTACAAGGTCCTCTCCGGCGGCCCCATGATGGGTGTGGCCCAGTATGACCTGAGCGTTCCCACCATCAAGGGCGTCAACGCCATCACGGTTCTGGGCAAGAAGAACGAGTATGCGGTGGACGAGCCCCAGTGCCTGCGCTGCGGCAAGTGCATCGACGCCTGCCCCATGAAGCTGATGCCCGTGCTGATGTACAAGGCCCTGCAGTCCAACGATGTGGAAGAGATGAAGGCCAACAACATGATGGACTGCATCGAGTGCGGCAGCTGCGCCTATACCTGCCCCGCCAGCGTTCCTCTGGTGCTGGGCTTCCGGGTGGGCAAGCAGATCATCCGCAACACTGCCGCCAAGGCAAAAGCGAAGGCTTAAGGAGGGGGAAATTCTATGGCACAGATGAAATATTTTTATGAGCTGACCATTTCCAGCTCTCCCCATGTACATTCCCCCGTGACCACCAAGACCATCATGCGGGACGTGCTCATCGCCCTGGCCCCCGCCCTGATCGGCTCCGTCTGCTTCTTCGGCTTCCGGAGCCTGATGGTTACCCTGGTCAGCGTGGCCGCCTGTGTGTTCTTTGAGTGGGCCTACTGCCGGATCACCAAAAAACACTGCAAGGTTTTTGACCTGTCCGCCTGCGTTACCGGCGTGCTGCTGGCCTTTGTCTGCCCGGTGACCATCCCCTATTGGACCATCATCCTGGGCGCCTTCTTCGCCATTGTGGTGGTGAAGATGCTCTTCGGCGGCCTGGGTCACAACATCGTCAACCCCGCTCTGGCAGGCCGCGCCTTTATGTTCAGCTGGCCTGTTCTCATGAGCACCTGGGTCAAGGTGGGCTTCGGCAACGCCGCCGGCCTGATCTCCACCGCCGACGCCGTCACCGCGGCAACCCCCCTGGGCAATATGCACCAGGGCCTGATGCCGGAAAGCTCCATCCTGGATATGTTCCTGGGCAATGTGGGCGGCTGTATCGGTGAGACCTCCGCGCTGCTGCTGCTCATCGGCTTTGCCTACCTGCTCTACCGCAAGGTCATCACCGCCCGGATCCCCGTGGCCTTCATCGGCACCGTGGCAGTCCTGAGCTTCCTGTTCCCCCAGGGCAATGACCGCATCGCCTGGATGGCGGCGCAGCTCTTCGGCGGCGGCCTGATGCTGGGTGCCATCTTCATGGCCACCGACTATGTGACCTCCCCCGTTACCAAGCTGGGCCAGATCGTCTACGGCGTAGGCTGCGGCGTTCTGACCATCCTGATCCGTTACTTCGGCGGCTACAACGAGGGTGTCTCCTACGCCATTCTGGTGATGAACGCCTGCGTTGTCCTGCTGGATAGAATCGGCCGTCCTGTGAAGTTCGGCGCACCCAAGAAGGAGGCGGCGAAGAAATGAAAACCGAATCCACTGTGAAATACGTTCTGCGGCTGACGGTTACCCTGCTGCTGATCACCGCCGTTGTGGCCGTGATCCTGGCCGGCGTGAACTCCGTCACCGCTCCCCGGATCGCCGATCTGAATGCCCGGAAGACCCAGGAGGCTGTGGAAGCCGTTCTTCCCGGCGGCGGTGTGGAAGTGGCCTTTACCGATTCCACCGGCCTGGTGGCCACCGTCTATCAGGGCGAAGCCGGATACGCCGTGAAGGTCAACCCCTCCGGCTTCAACGGCACCGTCTCCATGATGGTGGGCGTGGACAATAACGGCAGCGTTCTGGGCATCTCCATCATCAGCCAGACGGAAACCGCCGGTCTGGGCGCCGTGTCCGCTGCGGATACCTCCGCCGGTGAGGCCTTCCGGGGCCAGTTCGCCGGTATGAGCGGCAGCGTCTCCGTTTCCAAGGACGGCGGTCAGGTGGACGCCATCACCGGTGCCACCATCACCTCCCGGGCGGTCTGCACCGGCGTCAACGCGGCGCTGGCCTGCGTAGCCAATATGGGTTAAGGAGGTACTTCGGATGAATTTCAAAAAGCAATTTAAAGAAGGCCTGCTGACCAAGAACCCCGTTACCGTACAGCTTCTGGGTATGTGCTCCACCCTGGCAATTACAACCAGCCTGTTCAACGGCATCGGCATGGGCCTGGCGGTCACCATCATTCTGATCTGCTCCAACGTGCTGATCTCCGCTCTGCGGAAGGTCATTCCCTCCCAGATCCGCATCGCGGCCTACATCACCATCATCGCCGGCTTCGTCACCGTGGTGGACCTGGCGCTGCAGGCCTTCATCCCCGCTCTGTCTGAGAGCCTGGGTGTGTTTATCCCCCTGATCGTGGTCAACTGCATCGTGCTGGGCCGTGCCGAAGCCTTCGCTTCGAAGAACGGCGTTCTGGCCTCCGCTGTGGACGGCCTGACCCAGGGCATCGGCTACACCGTAGCACTGGTCATCACCTGCGTCATCCGGGAGCTGCTGGGCTCCGGTACCTTCGGCGGCGGTCTGCTGAACGGCGGCGAGGGCATCCGCATCATCCCATCCCCCTTCCCCGCTATGCAGATGGTTATGCCTGTGGGCGGATTTCTGATTCTGGGCTTCGTCATCGCCGGTTCCCAGTGGCTGATGAAGCATCTGGAAATGAAGAGTAAGAAGAAGGAGGCTGCGAAGTAATGGAAGCGATTCTCGGTATTATTATCAGCGCCATCCTCAGCGAGAACTTCATTCTGGTGAAGTTCTACGGCATCTGCCCCTTCATGGGCGTTTCCAAGAAGATCGACACCGCCATGGGCATGGGCATGGCCGTTACCTTCGTCATGGCCCTGGCCTCCGCGGCCTGCTACGCTATCAACCTGCTGCTGGTCATGCTGGGCCTGGAATACATGCAGACCGTGGCCTTCATCCTGGTCATCGCCTCCATCGTGCAGGTGGTGGAAATGTTCCTGAAGAAGTCCGTTCCCGCCCTGTATAAGGCTCTGGGCGTGTTCCTGCCCCTGATCACCACCAACTGCGCCGTTCTGGGCGTGGTGCTGGTGAACGTGCAGGAGGGCTACAACTTCCTGCTCAGCGTCATCAACGGCGCCGCCGGCGGCCTGGGCTTCACCGTGGCCATCGTGCTGTTCGCCTCCATCCGGGAGCGCGTCAACAAGGCCGATTGCCCCGAATGCTTCAAGGGCTTCCCCATTGCCCTGATTTCCGCCGGTCTGCTGGCTCTGGCCTTCATGGGCTTCTCCGGCCTGAGCATTTTCTAAGGAGGGCGAAACGATGCAAATTCTGATTGCTGTTGCGATTCTGGGCGGCCTGGGCCTGGTCTTCGGCCTGGTTCTCTCCGCCGCCTCCAAGGTCTTCTATGTGGAGACCGATCCCCGGCTGGATCAGCTGAATGAGTGCCTGCCCGGCGCCAACTGCGGCGGCTGCGGCTTCGCCGGCTGCGGTGCCTACGCCGAGGCCGTGCTGAACGGGGAAGCCCCCATCGGCAAGTGCGCCTCCGGCGGAAACGAGTGTGCCCAGAACATGGCCGCCATCATGGGCGTCAAGGCGGAAGCCGTCACCCGGAAGGTGGCGCTGGTCCGCTGCTCCGGCGCCAAGACCTATGACAAGGACGGCAACCTGACCAAGGGCGCCAAGGTCAAGGCCAACTACGAGGGCTTCAAGGACTGCCTGTCCGCCTCCAAGGTCGGCGGCAGCGGCCCCCTGTCCTGCAAATTCGGCTGCCTGGGCTATGGCACCTGCACCAAGGCCTGCAAGTACGGCGCCATCAAGGTGGTGGACGGCGTGGCCCGTGTGGACGAGGACCTGTGCGTGGGCTGCATGGCCTGCGCCGCCGTGTGCCCCCGCCAGCTGATCATTCCCGTGGAGCCCGACCGGAACGTGGTCATCGCCTGTGCCTCTCTGGCAAAGGGCGCCGCTACCACCCGTGCCTGTACCGTGGGCTGCATCGGCTGCGGCCTGTGTAAGAAGATCTGCCCCAAGGAAGCCATTACCGTGGAAAACAACCTGGCCCGCATCGACTATACCAAGTGCGACAACTGCGGTCTGTGTGCCACGGTCTGCCCCAAGAAGCTGATCAAGGACTCCAAGGTGGAAACCCTGGGCGACCCCGTTGTCCAGTCCGCCAACGGTCCGGCCATTTCCTGATTCATATCCCACTATGCCCCCTTCCGGAAACGGAAGGGGGCATATACGTCCCAAGCAAAGGGGGGCGGCGATTCCCAAAGATATCCGGGGCCTTCGATAAGCGATTCTTTGCGCCTGCGGCCGCCCGGATACCATATGAAAAGGGGGTGTCTCACTAAAGTAAAAGTACACAAATAAAAGAACTGTCATTGCGAACCAGTGACCGCAGTCACTGGTGCGGCAATCCGTATCCTCCTTGAAATGTTCAGATTACTGGCATTTTTAAGGAGAACGGATTCCCACGCCATCCCACGGGATGGCTCGGAATGACAGTTTTTTCTTTCCCTTTGTGCTATTTAACGAAACAATTTCTTAGTGAGACAGCCCCTTTGTGATAAAGATCCATTTTCTGTTTCCGGGCTCCGGTTACGGTTTTTCCTCCAGTCCGGAGATCTGCTTTCCTACCGTACATTCGGACTGGTAGACGCAGCTGCCGTAGCAGCAGTCCACCTCGGTGATCTTCCCGTCCTCCAGCACGACCTCCACCATGCGGCTGGCATCCAGCTGCCGGCAGTAGCCGGAGATGAATTTCTCTGTTTCCATCACAGTGAATCCTCCGTAACACAGAAGCCTCTGGGACCAAGAGTCAGCCAGTCCGGGGCCACCACCTGCAGATTGCAGCCCAGGATCAGTTTGCCTGCGGGGATCTCCCAGGGATCGCCGCTGCGGTTGCAGTAGACCCGAAGGGTCTTTCCCTGATAGCTTCGGGTAAAGCCGATGTGCTTGTCCCCTGCGGCGAAGAACCGAATGTCTCCCAGCCGGAGGGCTTCGTTGTCCCGGCGAAGTCTGCCCAGCCGCCGGAAGTGGTTCAGAAATTCCGGGTCTTCCCGGCCCCAGGGATAGGGACGCCGGTTGAAGGGATCCCGGTAGCCCTCCATGCAGGCCTCGTCGCCGTAATACAGGCTGGGGCTGCCGGGAAGGGTATACTGCAGGAAGGAGGCCATCATCAGCCGGTCCCTGGCCACGTCGAACTGATTCCGGGACAGGCGGCGCCGGGCCTTTTCCTCCCGGGGGCCGTCAAAGTCGTCCACCAGAGCGGTGAGGATCCGGGCCGTATCGTGGGTGCCCAGCAGGTTCATGTTGCACAGCGTCACCTGCCAGGGGTAATTCTCCACAATGGACATGACCGTGTCCTTCAGGGCCTTGCCGCCGTCGAAGCCATGGACAAAATTGATGATGGCGGTGCGGAAGGGATAGTTCATCACGGAATCCAGCTCACCGCCGGTAAAATAGGTCCGGCGCCGGTTGTAGGCGCATTTGTTGGAGGCGTCCTCCCAGACCTCTCCCATCAGGAGGGCGTCGGGCTTGACCTGGCGGATCCTCTGGCGCAGGAGCCGGATGAATTCATCCGGCAGCTCGTCCGCCACGTCCAGCCGGAAGCCGTCGGCTCCCAGCCGCAGCCAGTGGGCGACCACGCTGTCCTCATCGGTGATGATGTAGCGGATGAAGGCGGGATCCATCTTGTTGACGGTGGGCAGCGTGTCAAAATCCCACCAGGATTGGTACGCATCGGGCCAGTGGTAAAAGGTAAACCAGCTGGCATAGGGGGACTCCTTGGAATTGTAGGCGCCCACGGAGTCAAAGGCCCCTTCCCGGTTAAAATAAACGCTGTTGGAACCGGTATGGGAATACACCCCGTCCAGGATCACCCGGATCCCCCGCTGATGGGCGGCCTGACACATCCGGGAGAAATCCTCCTCGGTGCCCAGCATGGGATCGGGGACTTTATAATCGCCGGTGTCGTAGCGGTGGCTGGAGAAACTCTTGGAAATGGGGTTCAGATAGAGAATGGTCACGCCAAGTCCCGCGATATAGTCCAGCTTTTCGGTGATGCCCCGGAAGTTGCCGCCAAAGAAATCGTTGTTCAGCACCACACCCTCGGGCGTGGGCTTCCAGTCCACTTCCTCGTCCCAGGAATTGTGGACCGTGTAGGGCTCCAGCTTGCCCGTCAGGTCGCATTGGCCGGATTTATAGAACCGGTCGGGGAAGATCTGGTAAATGGTAGCGCCCTTGGCCCAGTCCGGGGTCTCAAAGTCCGCCGGAACACAGCTCAGCTGCCACAGGTCGCCGTCTTCCATGTTGGTGTCGTCCCCTTGCTTGAACAGCCGGAAGCCTCCGTCGGGGGTATCAATATAGAAGTAATAAAAGTACAGGCCGGTGTAGGGAATGGAAAAATCGCCGCCGAAGATCTCGTAGGCTCCCCTGCAGCGCTGCTTGCGCAGCTCAATGTTCTGGGCATTTGCGCCGTCGTCGTAGTTCAGAATGCAGAGGACCCGGGTCGCCCGGACCGAAGCGGGAATATGAATGTGAAGGGTGCAGGTCTGCCCCGGCACCAGGGTGCCGAAGGGGGTCTTGTACATGGACTGCTTGCTGTCGTATAGGATTCTCATGACGGTCTCCTGATCAGTAAAAGATATAGCGGTATTATATCCTATTTCGGGAAGAAATGGAAGGGATTTATTTGCTCTTTTTGGATTATTCCAAAACATCGGCGCGCTGCTGAAGCAAGTCTCCACTGCCGGGGATGCGTTCGCCGCGCCGGAAGGAAAGAAAAACCGGAAGCGCCGTATATTTCCATTTCCTCCTGCCCATACTCTGGGCAGGAGGGATGCATTATGAAACTGCGGGATTTGATGACAAACCCGGTGATCCGGATCCATCCGGAGGAATCCGTGGCGGTGGCGGCCAGGACGCTGGCACGGTACAATATTGGGGCGCTGCCGGTCTGCGGAAACGACGGGCGGCTCTGGGGCCTGGTGACGGACAGGGACATCGTCACACGCTGCCTGGCGGCCAACCGGTCCCCCTCGGCCACCCCGGTGCGGGATGTGATGACAACAAACGTGATCTCTGCCCGGCCGGACATGGACGCCGCCCTGGCGGCGGGACTGATGGGGCGGGAGCAGATCCGCCGCCTGCCGGTGATGGAAAACGGACGGCTGTGCGGCATGGTCAGCCTGGGAGACCTGGCGCTGCGGCAGGAATCCAGCATTGAGGCCGGAGACGCCCTGACGGAGATCAGCGGCCACCTGTCCAGCAGAGACTGATGGGAAGACCGCTGAATGCGAAGCCGGGGAGGCTGTTGTCCACGGGAAAACGTCAACTGCCCACCGGTCAAGAGCAACAAAAATAAATGCGATTTCTTGTAGAAAATGCTTGACAAATGGGGACCGAGGTGATATTATATGCAAGCTGTCCGCGAGGGCGGCAAAAAATATGCCAAATTGAGCGGAATTTGAAAAGAAATTGAAAAAAGTTCTTGACAAACGAAGCAATATGAAGTATATTAAAACAGTTGCGTGATGAAAGAAAACACTTCTGGAGCGCAACAATCCATTCTGAAAAATTTAAAAGAATCTTAAAAAAGTTCTTGACAAATTCGACAGAGTGTGATAGACTTTAAAAGCTTGCTACAAAGCAAGAAAGCTGTA
The DNA here is from genome assembly GCA_004562395.1 of bacterium. GTDB lineage: Bacteria > Bacillota > Clostridia > Oscillospirales > Oscillospiraceae > Faecousia. The sequence continues at coordinate 34,182 of SFQY01000005.1, forward strand.
CCTTGTAAATTGAATAACGTAAAGAACGAACCAAGAAACACCTTGGACAATTAATGGATTGTTTAAGCGTAAGCGAAAAAAC
>SFQY01000056.1 GCA_004562395.1 bacterium
CCGAAGAGCGGATTTTTATGACAGCTTCCCCCCGGGGGAAGCCATGGGCGCTGCCGCGCCAGTGCAACCAACCAACGCTAAACGATCATTTACCAAATTTCTGCACCCATGGTCGAGGGGCCCAGAGGATGTAAGTCCAGCGCGGGAGTTCGTAACGCATTCGCCGCGGGCCTTGCCCGCATAAACGATCATTTATCTCTGATAAAAATGTTACTAGCCAGCGGGGGCGGCTGTGGGCTGGTGATTCACCTTTTCCGGAGAGAGGAATTGTCTATGGTTTTTTCAAGCATTCCCTTTTTATATTACTTCCTGCCCGGGGTGCTGGCAGTCTACTTTCTGACCCCCCGGAAGGGGAAAAACGCGGTGCTTCTGATCTCCAGTCTGGTGTTTTACGGCTGGGGGGAGCCGAAGCTGCTGCTTCTGATGGTGTTTACCATTGCGGTGTTTTACCTCTGCGGCCTCGCCATCGGCAGGGCGGAGCAGGCGCGGTGGAAGAAGCTCTATCTGGTGTTCAGTGCGGCGGCAGGGCTGGGGCTGCTTGGCGTTTTCAAGTATGCCGACTTCTTTATCGGCAGCTTTAACGCCCTTACGGGGCTGAGTCTGCCCCTGCTGAAGCTGGCACTGCCTGTGGGCATCAGCTTTTATACCTTCCAGTGCCTGAGCTATACCGTGGATGTCTACCGGGGCAGGGTGCCGCCTCAGAAAAACCCCGTTACCTTCGGGGCCTACGTGGCACTGTTTCCCCAGCTTATCGCGGGACCCATTGTCCGCTATGCCGATGTGGTCCGGGAGCTGGAAAGCCGGAGCCACAGCTGCCAGGAGGTTTCGGAGGGACTGCGGCGTTTCCTGGTGGGGCTGGGGAAAAAGGTGATCCTGGCGGATAACTTTGCCCTGCTGATCCGGACCTTCCGGAGCAGCGCCGAGCCCAGCGTACTGTTTTACTGGATGTATGCCGCGGCCTTTACCCTGAACATTTACTTTGACTTTTCCGGCTATTCCGACATGGCCATCGGCCTGGGGCGGGTCTTGGGCTTCCATTTCCGGGAGAATTTTGACTATCCCTACCTCTCCAGAAGCGTCACCGAGTTCTGGCGGCGCTGGCATATGAGCCTGGGGGCATGGTTCCGGGACTATGTGTATATCCCCCTGGGCGGCAACCGGGTCAGCCGGGGACGGTGGATTTTCAATATCCTCACCGTGTGGATGCTGACGGGCCTGTGGCACGGAGCAGCCTGGAATTTTGTCCTCTGGGGACTGCTGTTCGCGGCGCTGCTGCTGGCGGAAAAGGCCCTCCCCGTTCTGGAAAAGCTGCCGGAAGTCCTGCGCCGGGGGTATGTGCTGCTGGCGGTGATGCTCAGCTTTGTGCTGTTCAACGCGGAGAGCCTTGCCCAGGCGGGCAGTGATTTCGCGGCGCTGCTGGGCTTTGCCGGACTGCCCTGCGTCACGGCCCAGACCCTGTACTGCCTGCGAAGCTTCGGCTCCCTGTTTATTCTGGGCGTCCTGGGGGCGACGCCGGTGGTAAAGCAGGCAGCGGAACGGGCATCCCGGACCCGGGCGGGCTGGGTGCTGGAGGTGCTGGCCATGGCGGGACTGCTGCTGGTTTGTACGGCCTATCTGGTGGACGGCTCCTTCAGCCCGTTCCTGTATTTCCGGTTTTAAGGGAGGGCGGTGAAGATGAAAAAATACACGGCGGTCCCTGTGATCGCTTTGTGGCTTGCTCTGACGCTGGGAGCCTGGTTTTCTCCGGCGGATGCCCTTTCGGAGGCGGAGCGCCGCCCTCTGGCCCAGCGGCCGGCGGTCAGCGGGGAAGCTCTGCTCAGCGGAACCTTTATGGCGGATTTTGAAGACTACAGTCTGGATCAGTTCCCCCTGCGGGACGCTTTCCGGCAGATCAAGACGAGGTTTCACTATTTTGTCCTGGGACAGATGGACAACAACGGCATTTACCTGGCCAAGGGGCATGTTGTAAAGCAGGAGTACCCGCTGAGCGAGGTTTCCGTGAACCATGCCCTGAACCGGTTTCAGTATTTGTATGAGACCTATTTTTCCGGTTCCAACGTGTATGCGGCGGTGGTTCCGGACAAGGGGTACTATCTGGCGGAGGAAAGCGGCCATCTGGCCATGGACTATGAGACGATGTTCCGGATGGTCCGGGAGGGGATGCCCTGGGCGTCGTTCATCGATCTGACGGATACCTTATCCGCCGCCGACTACTACCGGACGGATACCCACTGGCGGCAGGAGCGGCTGCTGGAGACGGCCGGGAAAATCTGCGATTCTCTGGGCGTAACCGCTCCCCGGGAATCGGACTTTACCCGGACCGCCCTGGACAGGCCCTTTTACGGCGTTTACCGGGGCCAGGTGGCGCTGCCTCTGGAGCCGGATACCATATATCTGCTGGAAAGTCCCCTGCTGGAGGACTGCATCGTCTACGATTACGAGACCGGCGAAACCGGAACCGTATACGACCGGAGCAAGCTGGACAGTCGGGATCTGTACGATGTGTATCTCTCCGGTGCCAGAAGCCTGCTGACCATTGAAAATCCCAACGCGTCCACGGACAGGGAGCTGATCGTCTTCCGGGACTCCTTCGGGAGCAGTCTGGTCCCTCTGCTGCTGCGCGATTATGCCACGGTGACCCTGGTGGATATCCGCTATATCCGCAGCGACCTGCTGGACCGGTTCCTGGATTTCTCCGGTCAGGATGTGCTGCTGCTGTACAGCACCCTGGTGCTGAACAACAGCGCCTCGCTGAAATAAAGGATCGTTTACGCAGCGATGGTTGCTGTGCGCCCACAAGGCTCCCTCTGATGAGGGAGCTGTCGCGAAGCGACTGAGGGAGAGAAAATGTTCCGTCTTTTACTGTATTAATCAAGATCGCAAAAGGTTTCAGCCTTTCTCTCCCCCAGTCAGCTTCGCTGACAGCCCCCTCGTCAGAGGGGGCCTTGGAGGGAAGGGCAAAAAATGGTCCCGGTCCAGGCGGAATTGCCTGGACCGGGGCGTTTTGGTTTCTGGGGGAATGGGGTATGGCTTGTCAGGTTGTCAGGTTCTGGATCCATTTTCCCTGCCGCAGCATCACCGCGCCGATGACGCATTTGAGCAGGTCGGTACTCTGACAGATGGCGTAAAGGGGCAGGATGGGCAGTCTGGCGAAGCGGCTGAGGCAGAAGGCCAGAGGCACGCAGCAGACCCACATGAAGCAGCTGTCAAACAGGAAGGTGACCATGGTCTGGCCGCCGGAGCGGAGGGTGAAATAGGTGGCATTGATATAGGAGCCGAAGGGCATCACCATGGCGCAGATGCAGATCAGCTGGGTGGCCAGCAGCCGGATCTCGTCGGTGGTGTTGTAGATCTGGGGGAACAGCCCGGAAACCGCCGCCATCAGTCCGCCGAAGACCACACCGGAGGTGACGGACAGGGCAATCAGCTTCCGGTTGGTATCCCGGATCTCCGGCTCCGGCGTACCCGCTCCCAGGAGCTGGCCCATGAGAATGCCCACGGCATTGCCCATGGACAGATACACCACGCTGCCCAGATTGAACAGGGTGCTGCAGATGTTCATGGCGGGGACCACATCCAGCCCGCAGGTGGAGTAGCACTGGTTCAGGATGGCCAGGGCTGTGGACCAGAGGAATTCATTCACCAGCAGGGGCATACCCTTGATGGTGATGGATTTCAGCAGCTTGCCGGGAATATAGGCGGAGCGGTAAGCGCCCACAATATAGGGGTTCTCCGCCGGGTGCAGGTGCGTCCATCCGGCCACGATGGCCAGCTCTACGTACCGGGAAAGGACGGTGGCCAGAGCCGCGCCCCGGACACCCATTTCCGGCGCTCCAAAGTGGCCGAAAATCAGCACGTAGTTGAGCACCAGGTTCACCAGCACCGCCGTGATACCGGCGGCCATGGGAACGGAGGTTTTTCCCGTTTCCCGGAGGGTGCTGGCATAGGCGTTGGTCAGGGCAAAGGGAAGCAGTCCCCACAGCATCATGTGCAGGTAATCCAGACCGTATTGCAGGGCTCCGGCGGCAGTGGCGGCTTCTCCCTCGCCGGTGAGGTACAGTCCGATGAGGAGGCTCCCCCCGAACAGGAAGATGGCGGACCCCAGCAGGGAAATGGCGGTGCAGATCAGAAGCTTGAACCGGAAGGTGTGCCGTACTCCGGTATCATCCCGGGAACCGTAAAACTGAGCGGTGAAAATTCCCGCGCCGGAGCTGGCACCGAAGATACACAGGTTGAAGACAAACATCAGTCCGTTGACAATGGAAACGCCGCTCATGGGAATGGTTCCCACCTGGCCGACCATGATGTTGTCCAGCAGAGATACAAAGTTGGAGATGCCGTTCTGAATGATAATCGGCACGGCGATTCCAAGAACACGGCGATAAAAGGCTTTGTCGCCAAGATAACGATGTAACATAAAAAGATTTCCTTAAGATTGGTAAATGAAATGAAAGGGCGGAACGATCCGAAAGACCAGGGGATTTTTCGTCGGTTTTCCCTTGAAACGGGATGATTTTTCGGATGGGGACCCTTTTCCTGCCGTGTTAGATTTCGGTGCCACCCAGGAAGACCCGCTTGTGGGTATAGTCGCTGCTGCACACGATAAAGTCTGCCAGCTTGCCGGTTTCGATGGAGCCGATCTTCTCCTGAGCGCCGATGGCGCAGGCGGGGTTGTAGGTGGCGGCCCGGACGGCGTCCTCCTCGGGGATGTTCCAGGAGATCACGTTGGTCAGGCACTGCCACAGGTTGGCGGCGGAGCAGGCAATGGTGCCGTCTGCCAGACGGGCCACACCGTCCCGCAGCCAGGCGTCCTGGCCCCCCAGCTCGAATTTGCTGCCGTCGGGCAGGCCGGCGCAGCGGCCGGAGTCGGACACCAGGATCATCCGGCTGCCGCCGAACATGGAGAAGGCCAGACGGACGGAGGCGGGGTGAATATGCTGGCCGTCGCAGATGATCTCAGCCCGGACCTTGGGATTCTCCACGGCGGCGGGGATGACGCCGGGGTTGCGGTGGTGGATGCCGGGCATGGCGTTGTACAGGTGGGTCAGATGGGTGACGCCGGCATCAATGGCGGCTTTGGCGTGGTCGTAGTCGGAATCGGTGTGGGCGATGGACACGGTGCAAAGCTTGCTGGCCTTTGCCACGAACTCTGCCGCGCCAGGCAGCTCGGGAGCCACATCCACGATGCGGACCAGTCCGCCGCAGCCGTCGTACAGGGCCTGGAAGCCCTCAAAATCCGGCTCCTTCAGGTAATCGGGATTCTGGGCGCCTCGCTTCTTGTAGGAGAAGTAGGGCCCCTCCATCTGGATGCCCATGAGCCGGGCGTGACCCGCGGGAGCCTCATCGGCCAGCTGCCGGGCGGTGGCAAAGGCTTTGGCAAGCACATCGTAGGGGAGGGTCATGGAGGCGGGGGCAAAGGAGGTAACACCGCATTTGGCGTAGAAGGCGGCCATTTTCTTCAGACCTTCGTAGTCGCCGTCGGAGAAGTCCGCGCCGGAGTTGCCGTGGCTGTGGACATCCACCAGTCCGGGAATCACGGTGGCGCCCTTCAGATCAATGGCGTCGGCGGGTACCGCTGCCGGAAGCACCTGGCCGAAAACCCCGTCCCTGACTTCAAAGGCACCGGTATGGAACTGAAAATCGGAGGTAAAGATGCGCGCGTTTTTGTAGAACATGATTCTTTTCTCCTTTATTTAAAATTTGTACTTCTATGGTATCACGGGGTTGAGCAAAAAGCAATGGGAAGGAAGAAAATGCAAAATGCGCAGTGCAAAATGCAAAAGACACGGCCCATGCGCTGCCGAATCGGGAACCAATGTCCTCCCAAAGGGTCCGCGCAGCACCCTGCAGCAGCTGCCTCTTTGTGATAAATGGTCGTTTATGCGGCCCAACGGCCCCCTCTGATGAGGGGGCTGTCAGCGAAGCTGACTGGGGGAGAGAAAGCCTGAAAGCTTTCGCACTCCTGGTAAATACGGGAAAAGACGGAACATGTTCTCTCCCTCAGTCGCTTCGCGACAGCTCCCTCATCAGAGGGAGCCTTGTGGGTGCGCAGCAACCAACGAAGATAAACGATCATTTTACCCGGGGAAAGCAGACAAAAAAGTGGTTCCTGACGAAAAAAGTATCAAAATGTCACAAAATGTCGAAGAGAGAATGACAGAATCTCCGGGAAATGTTCTGGAAGAAATTTCAAACTGATAATTCTTAAGAAACAATTGTAAATCTTAATAAATAATTTTGTAATCTTTTGTAATTTTCCTCTTGACTAAACGGAAGACCTGTGGTATGATTCAGGCATGAAAGAGATGCCGGGACGAAAGTGATCCCCCGGGCTTCCCGATGGTTCGGAAGGTCCCTGACGCCGCGGCAAAGATTTCTTACTTTGTACTTAAATTCATTAGGAGGTTAGTAAAATGAAAAACGCGATGAAAAAGCTGCTGAGTCTGGCTCTGGCCGTCCTGCTGCTGGTTTCTGCGGTGCCCTTCCGGGCGTCCGCTACCGGTAATGATATTACCGTTATCGTGAAGTACAATGATGGCACCCCCAATGCGGAATTCTCCTTCACCCCCAATGATACTGCCAAGGGCAGCACTCTGGAGAACATTATCAAGTATCAGGTTATCCGTGAGAACGGCCTGGCTGATGAGGAGAGCGGCTTTGTTCAGGCCAACTGCGATGGCAAGACCTGGACCAGCACCGATGGCGTGACCATCCTGCCCGGCAAGACGGTTGCCATCCGGTTCGAGAAGGCCCCCGCTGAGAAGGCACCCGAGGAGCCTGCTGAGCCCGAAAAGCCCGCCGAGCCCGAAGAACCCGCTGAGCCCGAAAAGCCCGCTGAGCCCGAAGTCAAGCCCATCACCATCATCGTGAAGGTTGACTCCAGCGACAACGAAGTCTGGCGCGGCACCAAGGAGCCTGCCAACGGCAAGTCCGCGAAGGTTCAGGATCTTCTGAACTACTGCTGGAACAGCAGCTGGGACGATGTTTACACCTTTGACCATGCCTGGAGCCACGAGCAGCAGAAGAACGTTGCTCTGAGCGGCAGCATCAACGCTGGCGACACTGTGTACATCATGGTGAAGAAGACCGCTGCTCCCGAGCCCACTGAGCCCGACGACGAGGATGTGGAAATTATCATCGGCAACGGCGACAAGAAGATTCTGCTGACTCTGGACATGAACTACGAGGGCAGCAAGGACAAGTACATCCGTGTTACCGATCCCAAGACCAAGATGGGCACCATCATGGAAGCCATCCAGAAGAACAAACTGATCCCCACCCGTAAGAACTACACCTTCGCCGGTTGGTACTGGGATGACGACTTTGACTACAAGGTCAAGGACAACGAGTATCTGACCAGCGGCAACACCACCGCCGTCCGTATCTATGCCAAGTGGACCAGAAACAGCTCCTCCAAGGAAGCCTTCCTGAAGATCTACATCAACGGCAAGACCACCAGCCCTGACCGCATCGTCAACGTCAGCAGCTACGGCGACAGCGACGGTTCCATCGATATCTACGAGGCCAGAAAGGTTGTCGGCAACTACTACGCCGCCAAGGACAGCTCCGGTCTGAGCTATGACGGACTGTTCACCGATGACACCTGGAAGAGAGGCGCCTACAACGACAGCGACGAGGTCAACTCCGTCCCCGTCAACGCCAATGATGACACCTTCATCTACATCATGGTCTACAACGCCAAGGCTGCCACCTCTTCTTCCTCCTCCAACAACTCCTCCAGCAGCTCCTCCAGCAGCTCCACCGCGGATACCAGCAACCCCAAGACCGGTGATTCCGTCTACATGGTTGTGACTGTTATGGGTCTGTCCGCCGCCGCTCTGGCTGCTGCCTATGTTGTCAGCAAGAAGCGCGCGATTCGGTAATGGAAAATAACCTTACCTAATGAAAATCCCGGCAGCGAAAGCTGCCGGGATTTTCTTGTTTTCCCCGAAAACCCTGGGGCAGGGAGCGTACTTACGGCGGGATAAATGATCGTTTAGCTGTGCAGTGGGCAATACCTTCCCCCGGGGGGAAGGTGCCCCAGTGCGCACACTGGGGCGGATGAGGAACGGCGACATCTTA
>SFQY01000006.1 GCA_004562395.1 bacterium
GGATACCTCCAAGTGGAACGCCACCTCTCTGGAGGCCCGGGACATCAAGCTGAAGATCACCAACATCGACATCCCCGTGGCCTTCGCCACCGCCTTCGAGGGCGAGATCATCCGCCGCGGCGACATGCAGGTGGAAGTGGACGGCTCCCGTGTGGACTGCTTCGAGCTGGTCCAGACCAAGGACGCCGCCGAGGTGGAGGATCACAAGATCGAGGTCATCGGACCGGAAATCGACGAGATCCCCGTGGGCTCCAAGATCTCCCTGAGCTACACCGTGGAAGTGGCCGGCAAGGCCATGCAGCCTGACTTTGAGTCCGTCATGGAGCGTAAGATCCACTCCTGGATCAACTGCATCGAGGGTGTTATGCACACCGGCCAGCGTGATATGATCCGTGTGCGTATCTCCAAGGCTGACTTTGAGGCCGGCTTCAAGTTCAAGCACCTGGGCGAGGTCCTCTACGCCAAGGTCAAGAGCGAGTTCGAGGCCGTTGTTGACAAGTGCCAGGTCCGGATCGTTGTGGATCCCGAGAAGAACGCCCAGCTCCGGGCTGCCGCCAACGAGGTCTTCAACCGTCGTGACGACCGCCTCAAGAGCATGACCGACGAGTCCGTGGATCAGTTCTACACCTGCATCATGTGCCAGGCCTTCTCCCCCAGCCACGTGTGTATCGTCACTCCCGAGCGTCTGGGCCTCTGCGGCGCCGTCAGCTGGCTGGATGCCAAGGCTACCAATGAGCTGGATCCCACCGGTCCCTGCCAGATCGTTCCCAAGGACCGCTGCGTCGACGAGAAGCTGGGCCGCTACGAGGACGTGGACGAGGCTGTCAACAAGTACTCCCACGGCGCTCTGGAGCATGTGACCCTGTACTCCCTGTTCCAGGATCCCATGACCAGCTGCGGCTGCTTCGAATGCATCTGCGGCGTGGAGCCCGTCTCCATGGGCGTTGTCATCACCTGCCGTGAGCATGCCGGTATGACCCCCCTGGGCATGACCTTCTCCGAGATGGCCTCCATGACCGGCGGCGGCGTGCAGACCCCCGGCTTCATGGGCCACGGCAAGCACTTCATCGCTTCCCACAAGTTCATCGCCGCCGAGGGCGGCCCCGGCCGTATCGTCTGGCTGCCCAAGATCCTGAAGGATCAGATGCGGGAGCGCCTGGACGCCACCGCGCTGGAGATGTACGGCGTGGAGAACTTCACCGACATGATCGCCGACGAGACCATCTGCACCGAGGATCCCGAGGAGCTGCTGAACTACCTGTCCGAGGTCGGCCATCCCGTGCTGAGCATGGAGCCCTTCGACATGTAATTGGGTCAGATCTGCATATTGTTGATACCCAAACACACAAAAGAGGGAGCGGAAAATCCGCTCCCTCTCATTTTCCCGGGGAAGGCGCCTGCTTTCCCCGGGATTTTTGCGTTTGTGCCGGGGAAAAGGATACCGATTTTTCTTGCAAAGTAAATCCGTTGGCATTATAATGCCCAGAGGAACAAAACTGTCACGGGTCTGGCCGAAGGGCCCCCGGGATTCCGGCAGTGGGAGGCGGACAGACGATGCATCGAAAGGAAGCTGCCGAAGACGTTGTGAAGCGCTTCGGAGGAGATATTTTGCGATCCCATGGAATGGCCCTGGAGAAGGGGTTTCTCCAGCACGGAACCTGCAGCGTTTACGATCATTCCGTTCTGGTGGCGGTCATGTGCGTGGAGCTGGCCCGGCGGTGTCATATTCCGTCGGATACCCGGGCGTTGGTCCGGGGCGCACTGCTTCACGATTATTTCCTGTACGACTGGCATGAACCCCACCAGGGCCACCGGTTCCACGCTGTCTCCCACGCGGGTCAGGCGCTGCGCAACGCCGAGCGGGATTTCCGCCTGACGGATGTTGAGCGGAATATGATCGAGGCCCATATGTTTCCCCTGAGCGCTGTTCTCCCCCGGTATTGGGAGAGCGTCATCCTCTGCGCGGCGGATAAGATCTGTGCCCTGCGGGAGACCGCAGCCGGGTTCTCCCGCAGGCTTCGGGAAAGGCCCGGAATGGCCTCCCGATAAACACAGACGCTGTCAAATCCCGGATTCTGCCCGGCAGGGCAGGGATCCGGGGTTTTCTTTGCATCGGCGGAAGAAAACCGTTGAAAAACCTCCGGTTTTCTGCTACTATGGGGAAAACTGGAAAGGGATTTCCGGATGGGACAGGTGCGTGTTATGGAAAAATCGGTTATGCTTACACAGGGGGAGCTGATGGTCCCCTGCAAGATCTCCGCGCCGGAGGACGGCAGACTTCAGCGGATCGTGCTTGGGGTCCACGGCTTCGGCGGCAGCGCCAACGACGTGATCCAATCAGGTCTGGCTGAGGAGATGGCCCTGTTTGACTCCGTGGTCTTCCGCTTTGACTTCCCGGCCCACGGAGAAAGTCCCATGAGCGACCGGGATTTCTCCCTGAAAAACTGTGTCGGGACTCTGCTGGAAGTGACCAGGTTCGCCCGGGAGCAGTATCCGCAGCTGGAGGATCTGTGCGTCTTCGCCACGGGCTTCGGCGCCTATGTGACTCTGGTAGCCCTGGAACAGCTGCTGGCTCTGCCGGGCCGGGTGAAGCTGGTGGTGCAGACGCCGTCGATCCGGATGGATGAGACGCTTCTGGCCATGCGGGGCCTCACCCGGGAGACCTTCTGGGCCCTGGACCGGTTTACCATCCCGGCAGCCCGGCCCTTTGATGTGACCTACAGCTTCTACGAGGAGCTGACGGAGAACAGCGTCATGGCCCCCTGCCCCATTCCCATGCTGATCCTCCAGGGAGAGAAGGACGCCTATATCCGGATGGCGGATATCCGGCAGTTCCGGGAGCTTAATGAAGGCTCCAAGCTGGTGATCATCCCCGGGGCCAGCCACCGTTTCCAGGAGGAAGGAGCCTGGGACATGGTCCTGGACCTGACCCGGGACTGGTTCGAATTTGAGCAGGTGCTGCTGACCGACTGGAGCTGAAAGCAAAATTCAAAGGGGCTGTCTCACTAAAGTAAAAGAACACAAATGAAAGAACTGTCATTGCGAACCAGTGACCGCAGTCACTGGTGTGGCAATCCGTATCCCCCTTGAAATGTTCAGATTACTGGCATTTCACGGGATGGCTCGGAATGACAGTTTTTTCTTTCCCTTTGTACAATTTGACGAAACAACTTCTTAGTGAGACAACCTCTTATTTGCGTTTGTTTTGGATAGATCGGAATTCCTCAGAGGGATACTCCGCATCTGCTGCAGGGCGGGGAGCAACGGTCAGCCATCCAGCTGGAACCGGGGGATGGCCGGCGGGAGGCCCCGGCTGCCCACCTGGGTGACACGGTTGCCGGTGTACTGAAAGCCCCCCTCCGCCAGAGGCCGCACCGTCACCTCGTGGGTGAACAGCCGGTCGGTCTTCAGCTCCGGGCAGAACACCCGCACCGTCAATGTCACGGTGCCGTCGGCGTTGGAAACCTGCTTTACCACCTCCGGCTGACACATGGGGTAGTGCCAGGTGGTCAGGTCATCGCCGAAAACGGGCATAAGTTTTTTCAATCGGTAAAACCGCCCCTCTCCCGCGGGAGAGGGGCGTTGGATCGTGTTATGCCTGCCGGGTGAGCAGGGCCGCCTGGTACAGCGCCTGGGCGGCATCGGCTCTGGTCAGGATGGTCTGGGGGTCCAGGAAAATCCCATTGCCGCTGAGGGCTGTCAGGGAGGACTGGGCCCAGTCGGGAGCAGAGACATCAGATTGGGCCATAGCCTCCGGAGCGGCGGTCAGGTCCAGAGCGTTCTGCAGCAGCACGGAAGCCTCCGCGCCGGTAATGGTTTCCTCCGGACCGAAGGTCTCCTGCCAGGGCAGTCCCGCCGTCAAGCCGGACCGGATGGCGGCGGCGAGATAGGGCTGAAGCCACTGGGGGATCTCGTCGGTATAGCCGGTATAGGTCACCTCCTCATCGGTGGGAATGTCCAGAGCCTTCACCAGCATGGTGACGAATTCCCCGCGGGTCACCTGTTTTTCCGGGCAGAAGCAGGTGCTTTCCCCCAGGGTTTCTCCCACGAAAATGCCGGTATGCTTCATCCACTCGGCGGCGAAGCGGCAGTCCTTTCCGGCGGTGTCGGAATACTCGGAGGCGTCGCTGGGCTTGAGAATGGTGATGGTCACCGTGGCCTCCCGGGAGACCTTTCCGGCGGAATCGGTGGCGGTGTAGGTGAAGGAGTCCACCCCCACTTTATTGTGCTTGGGCGTGTAGGTGAAGCTGCCGTCCTCCGCCACGGTTACGGTGCCCCGTTTGGGCCCCCGGGTGACGGTGAAGGTCATGCTCTGGCCCTCCGGGTCCGTGACCTTCAGCTTTCCGGTGTTGGGCAGATTCTTATAGGTTTCCATGGCGGAATCCTCCGCCACCGGCGGCTGGTTCTCCTTGCCGCGGATCCCGATGGTCATGGCAGCGCAGGCGTCCACCCGGCCCTCATAGATGGGCAGATAGCTGATCAGGGCGGAGCTGTCCGTCTCGGAGTCGGAGGAAACGAAGGTCATCTGGGCCACCTGCCCGGCGGTGAGAACATCCCCGGGCCGCAGGACCCTGCTGCCAAGCCTGACGCTGCCCAGGGAATCCTCCGGCAGGCCGGTGATGCAGATTCCCGCGATGGACTCCTCCGCGGAAAAGTCTTCGGCGGAGAAACAGTAGACCTGGCCGCTGTCCACCTCCGCCGCAGCCGCGGCACCGGCAAGTCCCGGAAGACAGCAAAGCACCGCCAGCAAACCGAATAATTTGGTTCGGAACATAGAACATACCTCCAAATAATTGATGTCCGGTGGTAGTGTTTGCCAGCAGCGGAAAATTTATTCAAAAACTTTTCAATGCTTATCGGACTGACTCAGCGGAATTGTAAATGATCGTTTACGCTCCGAAGGTTGCTGTGAACGTACAAGGCTCCCTCTGATGAGGGAGCTGTCGCGAAGCGACTGAGGGAGAGAAAATGTTCCGTCGGAGCACCACCCTCGTCAGAGGGGGTCGTTAGGCCGCTAAACGATCATTTCGCTGTGTCAAAGGGATCCTTCTTGGGCTGAATGTCAGCAAACCCTTGGCAGAAGGATTTTCTCTGATTCCGGGGCAAAAAAATCCCCCGGCAGAGCCGGGGGAAACAGGATCAGATTCGATACAGCCGTTTGCCGTTTTCCAGGGTGATATCCTGAACGGCCTCCTCGCTGAGGTCCCGCAGCTGTGCCAGCCTCTGGGCCATACGGCAGAGTCTTCCGGGATCATTGCGCTGCCCCCGGAAGGGCTCGGGAGACATATAGGGGCAGTCGGTTTCCAGCACGATCCGCTCCAGGGGAATGGCCTGGGCTGTCTGGACCGCCCGGCGGGCATTCTTGAAGGTCAGAACACCGGTAAATCCGATGTACCAGCCCCGGGCCACCAACCACTGGGCCATTTCCGGAGAACCGGAATAGCAGTGGAAGACCCCGGTGACCTCCGGAAATTCCTTTACCACGGCCATGCCGTCCTCATGGGCCTCCCGCTCGTGGACGATCACCGGCAGGTCCAGCTCCCTGGCCAGGGCCATCTGGGCCCGGAAGGCCCGAAGCTGAATTTCTCTGGGGATGTCCTCATAGTGGTAGTCCAGGCCGATCTCTCCGATGGCCCGGATCTTGGGATTCTCCCGGCACATGCTCCGGTAGGCTTCCAGCACCGTGTCGTTCACCTCGTCGGCGACATCGGGATGGGAGCCCACGGCGGCGTAAACATAGTCATAGCGCCGGGACAGAGCGTCGGCGTTCCGGGAGGATGACAAAGAGCAGCCGGGATTCATCAGCAGCCCGATGCCCCGCTCCGGCAGAGCGGCCAGCAGGGCTTCCCGGTCCGGATCAAAGGCCCGGTCATCCATATGGGCATGGGTATCAAACAGCATGGGTTCCTCCTTGTGTTTCATAGTCCCCGGCGGACAGAACGGCCACGAGACAGCCCTCCCGTTCCGTCACCCGGGGATCCTCCAGGGAAAAGCTTGTGTCCTTGGGATAGCCCCGCAGCCCAAGGCCGCTGAGCTTTGCCTCCGCCTCCTTCAGGACCCAGAAGGTCAGCAGCGCCCGACGCTTGTCCGGAGCATCGTCAAACTGGCGTTTTTCTCCGGGAGACAGGATCTTTTCGGCCAGCCGCAGATTTATGGGACGGTCCAGCTCCTCGGCATCCACCGCCACGTTTTCCCGGGCCAGGACGCAGAAGACCCGGCGGCGGGTATGGGAAATGGAGAAATGCCAGGGGCTGTTTTCAAAATAGGGCTTTCCCCCGGGGGCGATGGCCACAGCGGGAAGCGCTTCGCCGGTCTGGGTGCGGTAAAGGGATTCCAGCAGCCGGCGTCCGGCCTCGTGACCGGTCAGTCCCTCCAGAGGGCGGCAGCCGAGGATCATAGGGCGTCGATGATGTTGGGATCGTCGTCACTGCCCGGCAGGCCCCGGGAACGGAACCGGTCAAGGAACATGGCGATGCCCAGCAGCAGAACCACCAGACCGCAGGCGGAGAATACCAGCCGGGAGGTGGTCATGGGCAGCACGATCAGCACCACACCCAGCACCGCCACGATCAGGGACAGAAGCCTGCCCTTGCTCTGGCCGGACTGGAAGAAATCCTGAGCCCCCCGGATCAGCAGCAGAATGCCGATAAACCGGCCCACGCCCTTGGCCAGCACCAGGGGATTTTTCACCAGCCAGGTACCCACGGCCAGACAGGCCAGGGCCACCAGCACCTTACCGGCAGTTCCGCCGGGGGAAGCAATGGCGGCAATGGCAAAGCCCACGCCCACAAGGAACACGCCCCAGCCCAGGACCTTCGCCACCAGAACGGAAGCGGAATCCGGGAACAGCAGCAAAATCAGCCCCAGCAGAGCCAGGGCCACCGGCGACGCGAACCGGCGGATCAGGGACAGGATCTTGTTTTTCCGCATAAAAATCACCTCTTGGATGAGAATTGGGGAATTTTCCCCTGCTTTCACGGGATTCTGTATGGATTGGAATGATACCAGTATAGCCCCAACGGCGGCTTCTGTCAACGCCTCCCTCAGGAAATTCCGGGCATATCCCGCCCCCGCGGCGCGTAATCTGTTCCAGACCAGCAAGGAGGGATCGGCATGGCACAGGAAGATCAGATGCCCCACAAGCTGCAGCTGAACGAACGGCGGCAGCTGACCATGACCGGAGTGACGGAGGTAGTCAGCTTTGACGAGGGGGCGGTGATCCTTCAGACCTCACTGGGGACCCTCATCGTCCAGGGAAGGGAGCTGCAGCTGAAAACCCTCTCTTTGGAGGGCGGGCAGGTAGCAGTGGACGGGAACATTTCCGCCCTGACCTATGAGGAACCCCGGCAGAACGGCGGTTGGCGGCGCCGGTTGTTCGGATGACCCCGGAAACAGCGCTCTACCGGTTGCTGTGCGGCCTGGTGCTGGGGGCGGCACTGGGACTATTTTACGGCTTCCTGCGTCCGCCCCGGACCCGGCATCCGGCGCTGGCCGATGGGGCTTTCCTGCTGGGGGCAGTCTGGGTCTGGCTTTTTTTCGCCTTTGGGATCTGCGGCGGGGATCTTCGGGTGGGGTATTTTGCCGGACTGACGGCAGGCGGTGTGATCTGGGAATGTACCGCTGGAAAGGCTCTGCGGCCGGTTTTTGGGTTGTTTTGGAAAAAGCTGGGAAATTTGGGGGCTCTTCTGACCCTGCCCGGAAAAAAATTTTTGCATTTTGCGAAAATTTTGTTTGCATCTGGGGAAAAATGGGTTACAATAAAGTGGAATAATTATTGGCACCACCGGCAAAGGAGCGCAGATACAACCCATGGAAAAAATCAAAAAATCGTTGAAGAACGTAAAGCTGGAGATTCGCCCCAGCCCCGTGGCTCTGAAGGTCCTGCTGATCGTGCTGATCCTGTTCTCCACCGCCGCTCTGGCGGCTCTTCGGTGGGTACACAACGGCATCCAGGCCCAGACCGAAAACCTGCGGGCGGAAGCCGCCGCCGTGGAATACGCCAACAGTGTACTGGAGCAAAAAAAGGCGGACCTGGGCTCGGTGCAGAGCATTCAGGACATTGCCAAGGAAGAGCTGGGTCTGGTGAATCCCGATACCGTGGTGATTGACCCGCAGTAATGTGTTATTCCGGCAACCAAGTTGCCAAACTATATGGAGGATGCAGAGCATATATGGAGTTAACCGTAGGAACCGTCTTAGAGGGCAAGGTAAAATCGATCACAAATTTCGGTGCGTTCATCTCTCTGCCGGAGAATAAGACCGGCATGGTACATATTTCCGAGGTGGCAAACGCCTATGTCAGCGATATCCACCAGCACCTGACCGAGGGACAGGATGTGAAGGTCATGGTCATCGGGACGGAGAACGGGAAGATCAACCTGTCGATCAAGCGCCTGGAGCCCAAGCCCCAGCGGGAGAACAACGGCGGCAGACCCAATAATTTCCGGGGCGGCCAGCGCCGGGAGGGCAGCGGTACCCAAAACCGGGACCAGAGTCAGAACCGTCCCCAGCGCGCGCCGGTACAGCCCGCGGCTCCCAAGACCGCCGATCAGCTCTTCGAGGAAAAGCTGAAGGCCTTCATGACGGAATCCGACAGCAAGCTCTCCTCCATCAAGGCGTATTCCGATCACCGCAGCAAGAACAGAAGAAGAGGATAAAGAAGCGGGCTGCCCCGGCAGCCCGTTTTTTTCGCGAAAAGCGTTTGCAAGAGAGGAACGGATTTGTGAAGACTGTGGTCATTACCGGCGGCTCCCGGGGAATCGGAGCGGCGGCGGTGGAGCTGTTTGCCGCCCGGGGCGACCGGGTATTTTTCCTGTATGAAAAGAACCATGAAGCCGCCCGGGCCGTTGCTCAGGCCACCGGCGCGGAGGCCATTTGCTGCGACGTGGCGGACGGAGCGGCGGTGCGGGCCGTCTTTGACCGGATCGGGGATGTGGATGTCCTGATCTGCAGCGCCGGGATCTGCTGGTACGGCCTTCTGTCCATGATGGAGGAAGGGGACTGGGACCGGCTCTTTGCCGTCAATGTCAAGGGCATCTATCACTGCGTCAACGCGGCCATGCCCGCCTTTCTGAAAAAGCAGCGGGGCTGCGTGATCACGGTATCCAGCATGTGGGGACAGGTGGGGGCTTCCTGTGAGGCGGCCTATTCCGCCACCAAGGGCGCGGTGATCGCCCTGACCAAAGCCCTGGCCAAGGAATTGGGTCCCAGCGGCATCCGGGTCAACTGCGTGGCCCCCGGCGTGATCCTGACAGACATGTGCGCCAATGTGGAGCCGGAGATTCTGGACCAGATGGCCCAGGAGGCTCCTGTGGGCCGCAATGGAACCCCAATGGACGTGGCCAGGGCCATGGCCTACCTTGCCGACGCCGGGTTTGTCACCGGCCATATCCTCAGCGTCAACGGCGGGTACGTGATATAATCTGCCTCAGTAATCTGAATTTACCAAAAGGAGAATTACAAAATGAAGATTTCCATTGCCTGTGATCATGGCGCCCTGGCGCTGAAGAACAAGGTCGCCGCCCATCTGGAAAAACAGGGCTATGAGGTCCGGGATTTCGGCACTTACACCGCCGACAGCTGCGACTATCCCGACTTTGCCGCCGCCGCTGCCCGGGCAGTGGCCAGCGGAGAGTGTGAAAAGGGAATCGTCCTGTGTACCACCGGTATCGGCGTCTCCATCTCCGCAAACAAGGTGAATGGCATCCGCTGCGCCCTGCTGTCGGACTCCTGGTCCGCGAAAATGACCCGGCTGCACAACGACACCAACATGATGGCCCTGGGTGCGGGGGTCGTGGGTGAAAATCTGGCGCTGGACATTGTGGATACCTGGCTGGGAACGGAATTCTCCGGGGAGGAACGGCATCAGAGACGGATCGACAAGGTCATGGCTCTGGAAAAGGAATAAACGGAAAACCACCGGCGTCCCCTCAAAGGAGACGCCGGATCTTTTTTACCGGAACCGGTAGCCTGCCTCCAGCAGGCGGGTCAGGGCCTCGTTGGCTTCCTGGTCGGTGAACAGGGCGGTGAACCGCCGGTCAACGACCAGGGCCTCCAGACTCAGCTCCAGATGGCCGCAGCTGTGCAGGCCGCTGAAGCCGTCGCTGAGGCGGCTGCCGGAAAGGATCCGGCGGGCGGTTTTCATGGCTTCCTCCGGCGCCACGGGGCGCATACGGATCCCCAGGGTTTCGGCCTTTGCCCGGGCAGCGGCCCAGGCAGCGATGAATGCCTCTTCCATGACGGATGTCCTCCTCGGTGTGGGAATTGGGATGGTCAGCAGACCGCGTAGAGATATTGGTACAGAAGCCTCCGGTACCAGCTCATCTGCCGCAGGCGCTTTTTTCCGCCCCGCAGATAGCTGTCGAAGGCGGCCAGCTCCTCCGGGCCCAGGGTGTGCTGGCTGAATTTGGCCTTTTGGGCCAGCGCCTCCAGTTCCCCGGGAGGCGTCTCACCCAGCAGCCGGGCCACAAGCAGGGTTTCCTGCCAGCGGGCCAGGGCCTGAGCGTTGGGCGTGCCCCGGCGCTGCCGCCTGCGGCGCAGGCGAAGACGGAGACGGCGTTGTCCCTGCAGGCCGGCGGCCGCGGCGGCGATCAGAAGCAGCCAGATCCCGACGATGCCGAAGCGGCTCCCGGAAGGCTCCGGGACCGGCTCCGTGGACGGTCCCCCGGAAGGAGACTGGGAAGGCCGGGGGTCCGGTTCCGTCCCGGTCTGGGCAGGGGCCTCGGAGGAAGCCTGCGGCTGGGCTTCCGTGGTGGGGACAGGGGCCGTCTCCGGGACAGCTCCGGGAACGCCGGCGGGCGTTTCCTCCACAGCCGGCGTGGCTTCCAGCACCAGCCAGGTATTCAGGGCAGGCTCGTAGTATTCCGCCCAGGCGTGGGCGTTTTCTCCCGTTACGGTGACGGTCTGGCCGGGACGGAGGCGGACCAGATAGCCGCTGACGTACCGGGCCTCCACTCCCGCAGCCCGCAGCAGCACCGCGGCGGCGGTGGCGAAGTGGACACAGTAGCCGGTGTCGGATTCCGTCAGGAACCACAGGGCGAAGTCCTCCTGCCCCCCGGGCATCCGTCCGGTGTTTTTGTCATACCTAGCGCTTCCCCGGACAAAAGACGCAATGGCCTCGGCCTTTTCCGTAGGGGAGGTTTTTCCCTCCAGGATCTCCTCCAGAAGGGGCGCGGCGCCGGTCCAGGCGGTGTCCGGCAGGGCAAGATACCGGGACTGGTTTTCCTCCGCCCCATCGGCGAAGGGATGGGAGGTGTTTGCGCCTGCCAAAGCCTCCGAGCGCCAGCTGTCCGGAAGGCCGGAGCGGGAGAAGGTATAGCCGGTGTACAGCCGGGAGTTATCCATCCGGCCTCCCACCAGGCTCTGGGCTTCCTGGGGGTAATAGGGCAGGTACAGCTCTTCCATACGGCTTACGGTCTGAATGGTCACACTGCCCAGATCGATGCCCCGGCAGGAGAAGTCCTCCACCCGATGCCGGGAAGCGGACCAGCCCCTGCCGTCATACATATCGTAATCCTGCCCCCGAAGGTACAGCGCTCCGCCTACCTCGGCGGTGACATCCATCACCGGCTGGGTGGACTCGATCCGCCTGCCCAGGGAAGCCAGGTCCACACTGTCCGGTTCTCCGGCAACGGTTCCGGGAGCCAGCTCCCGGAGGGTTTCCCCCGCCGTCTCCGGAAGGGACTGGGCCCAGTCCAGCAGGGATTCCCGGAGTTCTCCCGCGCGGTTTACATAACTTTTCTGAGGTACGGCCAGAAGCAGTCCAGCCAGGGCCAGGGCCGTGGGGACGGCGGCCAGCAGCGTCAGCCGGTTTCCCTGGTGGGAATCCCCCGCCCGGACCCGTCCCGTCAGAAGCAGCAGGATCAGAGGCCAAAGCAGGCACAGCAGATATCCCCCGGCAGGCACGGTGTCCGTCACCACCAGACACGATGCCAGCGGCAGCAGGGAAAGAAAAATGGTCAAAAGGGTGCCTTGTCCCCGGCATACCGACCGGGCCACCGTCAGGGCAATGACCGCGCCCAGGATCCCCATGGGCCAGTCCACCGTTCCCGCGTCCCAGGATGTGTCCACCAGCCGGAAAACGCCCCAGCCATAAGCCCGGTTATAAATATAGGTGATCCGGTAAACCAGCTGCCACAGCTGCCGTGCCGCCTCGCCCCGTCGCCAGAGCCAGCCCGCTCCCAGAGCCGCCAGGCAAAGCAGGACCAGACCGCCCCTCTTCCGGGAAAAGGCCCCGGCACACAAAAGGGCCGACCCGGCACAGGCCAGCACCACAGCCGGGAACCGGGCCAGGGTCAGCGAAAAGGCGGTGACCATGCAGCCCACCGCCCCCAGGGAGGCGGAAAAGGCCAGCAGGAAGGCCAGCACACAGGTGACCCATTTTTCACCCTTCAACAGCCTCACCTCCGATATGGTACTGCCAAGAAGCGGTGTAGGCCTTGTCCCGGATGGAGCCCTCCGCCGCGCAGGGGCTGCACAGCAGGGTATCCACGGCTCTGGTCAGGGCCTGCTCCCGGTCGATGGGGAAAGCACGGATCCCCTCCCCCGTCAGGGCCCGCAGCTCAAAGGCCACGTCCCGTTCCAGCAGATATCCGCCCAGCCACAGCAGGCGCCCCAGCTTCCGGTCCAGCTCCTCCGGCGTTCCCCGGAGGGTCATGGTCAGCAGCACCAGCCCCCGCCGGGGCTCCATAGGCTCCCGGATGGTCAGCTTTCCGGTCTTGGCGCTGAGCTTCCAGTGGACCTGGTTCAGACTGTCCCCGGGGCGGTACAGCCGCAGCTCGTGATTTTCCGCGAACCCGCCTCCAGGCTTGGGCCGCCAGGCCCGGGCAATGAAGCGCTTCAGATCCGGCGGCTCCGGGACAGCCAGAGGCACGGGACGGACCAGAAGGTTTTTTTCCTCCCGGTTCGTCACGGGAAAGGCAAACAGCCCCAGGTAGTCGCAGACCCGGGCCTTTTCCACCGTGACCCGGAAGCCGCCGCAGTGTCCGGTGGGAATTCCCGATGCCGGGCGGAAGCGGCTGCGCTGCCCGGTCATATACGGATGCAGATACAGCTTCCCCCTGAAGGGCGGCAGGGGAAACCGGCTGCTGCCCAGCAGCCAGAGATCCCCTTCCTCGCCTACGGTCAGGGTCTCGGCGCCTCCGGGCCTTGTCCGGAAGCTTACAATGGCGGGCAGGCTCAGAAGCAGGGAAAGCCAGGGCAGCCCCAGTACCATCAGCAGCGCCACCCAGGAAAACCATTCCCCGTAGGCGATATAGAAGATCCCGCAGCCGGCCAGCGCCGCAAGATACCAGACTCTGTGTCCGAACATGTGGTCCTCCTTCCCAATGAACAGACCTTGTCAGCGCAGACGGGGAGCGGGGACGGTGGTCAGGAGCTGGGAAAGCACCTGCTCCGGCGTTTTTCCCTGGGCCTCCGCCTTGGGAGACAGGATCAGCCGGTGGGCGACGGTGTGAATAAAGACTTCCTTCACATCCCCCGGCGTTACATAGTCCCGGCCCCGGAGCTGAGCCACAGCCTTCGCCATGGCGGTGACGGACAGGGTCGCCCGGGGACTGGCGCCCCGGAGCAGGTCCGGACTGCTGCGGGTGGCTCCGGCCAGGGCGACGATATAGCTGACCACGCTGTCGTTTAGGAAGGTGTCCTCCACCGCGTCCTGAAGGCGCACCAGGTCCTCCCGGGTCATCAGCGCGCTGAGGGCATGGAGCGGATTGCCGCCCTGACGGTTCAATACCATGGCCACCTCATCCTTGGGGCTGGGATAGCCCAGGGAAAGGCGGACCATGAACCGGTCCATCTGGCTGTCCGGCAGCAGGGAGGTTCCCGCCGCGCCGGTGGGATTCTGGGTGGCGATGACCACGAAGGGCTGGGGCAGGGGATGGCTGACGCCGTCCACCGTGACCTGGCCCTCCTCCATGGCCTCCAGCAGGGCAGACTGGGTGCGGGAGGTGGCGCGGTTCAACTCGTCGGCCAGGAACAGGTTGCACAGCACCGCGCCGGGCTGGTAGCGCAGTCCCTTACCGTCGGGATCGGGGACGGAGTAGCCCGTCACGTCCGAGGGCAGCACGTCAGGGGTAAACTGGACCCGGCTGTATTCCAGATCCAGCACCCGGGAAAAGGCCAGTGCCATGGTGGTCTTTCCCACGCCGGGGATATCCTCCAAAAGAATATGCCCCCGGGCCAGAATGGCGGCCAGCACCCACAGCAGCACCTGGTCCTTGCCCACCACCACCTGGCGCACCTGGTTCAGAATCTGCTGGGCGTATGCGGTAACGGCGTTGTCCTTGGAAGGCATAAAACCGCTCCTTTCGTAAATAGAGTATCCATGCTTACCGGCAATGAGATTCATGGAATGTATGGCGTAAAGGATCGTTTATCGTACGAATGCGCGATGGTTCCACCAGAGGCTGATGCGCAGTAAAGGCTTCTCCTTGAGGACTGCGAAGCGTGCCTTTGGTAGAAGCTGTCTTGCGAAGCGAGACTGATGTGGTGTTACAGCAGTACGTTTTCGCCGAAATGTCCCGATCATCGCAACTGTGTACTGCACACCACATCCGCCCCAGGCTGCGGCCTGGGGCACCTTCTCCTCAAGGAGAAGGCTTGAGCGCCGTAAGCGCCAGTGGAACCAACGAGCTGCCGTCATAAGATAAACGATCATTTTCTTCGCAGCCAATACCGAGTGGTCAGGGAAGGATCGGCAGCCTACCGGACAGGCCTTTGCGGCGGGCCTTCTGTCCCTTTGTGCCGGGAAAAAACTGTAAGAATAATTATTTTGTCATTATACTTCTTTTCCCGGGGAAAAACAAGTCGAAGGGGTCCGGGGAAACCTTAAGATTTCCTTGTGAGCTCCGCAGGCCCGTCCCCCGGACAGGGGCTGCGGAGCCGGAGCGGTTGCTCAGCATGTTCGCCAATAAGGAACGATTGCCTGCTTTGGAATTGCTCAATATTGAGAAAATGCACTTTTTTGTTGCAAACTCACAAAAATATGATATCATATATGGATGAAATACCATTTTTCAGGAGGCTGCCATGTTGACACAAGCTGCATTGGATGAATATTCCCAGGCCTTGCGCCAGGGGCAGAAGGAATATCGGGAGCTGGTTATGGCGGGGAAGAATCCCTATCCCGCCGTGCTGGATGAGCTGCTGCCGGAAAACTCCGCCGACTCCGTAGTGGATTTGGGGGTGGTAGAGATCCCCTCGGAACGGATCGTGGGGGTGAAGTCCGCCGGACGGATCACCGCCTTCACCGCCAGCTTTCGTCCGCTGCTGGACGCCAAATCCGAATTCGCCAACAAATGGGTGTGCCTCTGCGCGGCGCACCTGGGGGATGTGGGCATCACCGACCCCATCTTCTGCTATGAGTATCTCGGCAATTTCTATGTCCAGGAGGGAAACAAACGGGTCAGTGTGCTGCGCCATTTTGGCTCCCCCCGGATCGCGGGCACGGTCAAGCGGATCCTGCCGGCACTCTCCGACGATCCCCGGATCCAGGCCTACTACGAGTTTATCGAGTTTTATAAGGCCTCTAAGCTGTATTCCGTCCAGTTCCGGCGGCCGGGGGATTATGCCCGGCTGCTGTCCCACCTGGGCAAGAAAACCGGAGAACCCTGGACGGAACCGGAGGTCAGGACCTTCAACGCCTATTTCCACTATTTCCAGGATGCCTTCCAGTCCCTGAACCTGCGTCAGGAGGACATTCTGCCGGAGGAAGCTCTGCTGCTGTGGCTGGAGCTGTATCCGTTCCAGGATCTGGGGCGGCTCTCCGCCGGGGAGCTGAAGAAAAGCCTGGCAGCCCTTCGGGAGGATATTCTCTCCGCCGCCAAGGAGGACTCCGTCAAGGTCCAGACCAAGGCAGAAGACGGCTCCAAGGGCAGCTTCATCAACCGGATCTTCTCCGGCCAGCTGCAGGTGGCCTTTGTTCACCAGCTTGAGCCGGCCAACAGCGCCTGGGTCATGGGCCACGAGGCAGGCCGGGAGCATTTGGAGCAGGTCTTCGGCGACAAGATCGCGGTGCGCAGCTATTACGGCGCCTCCAATGCCGAGCTGGCGGAGGCCCGGATCGAGGAAGCGGTTTCCGACGGCGCCCAGGTGGTCTTCACCACCGCCCCTCCCCTGTGCCGGGCCACCCTGAAGGCGGCGGTAAAATACCCCAAGGTCCGCTTCCTCAACTGCTCCGTGGACCAGTCCTATACCAGCATCCGCACCTATTACGGGCGGATCTTTGAGGGAAAATTCATCACGGGAGCCATCGCGGGGGCCATGGCGGGAGAGGACCGCATCGGCTATATTGCCTCCTACCCCATTTTCGGGGTCCCCGCCTCCATCAACGCCTTCGCCCTGGGCGCCCAGATGACCAATCCCCGGGCCCAGATTGAGCTGCGGTGGTCCTGCGTGGCGGGCACGCCTGTGGCGGACTTCCTGGCGGACAACATCCGGGTGATCTCCAACCGGGACGCTCCCACGGAGTCGAAAATGTACCTGGACTTCTGCAACTACGGCACCTACCTGATGAACGACCGGGGCGATATGATCCCTCTGGCCACGCCCATCTGGTCCTGGGGCAAATTCTACGAATTCGCCATCCGCAGCATTCTGGCCGGAGGCTGGAAGCGGGACAAGAGCGATCCGGTGGCCGTGAACTACTGGCTGGGCATGGACAGCGGCGTGATCAGCGTCAACCTGTCCGACAAGCTCCCCGAGGGCCTGCGGCAGTTGGCCGGTGTTCTGCAGAGAGGCCTCGCTAACGGCACGGTGGACCCCTTCCTGCGGCGGATCGTGGCCCAGGACGGCACGGTGAAAAACGACGGCACCCACTGCCTGACGCCGGAGGAGCTGCTGCACATGGACTGGCTGTGTGACAATATCATCGGCCAGATCCCTCCTTATGAGGATATCCTGCCGATCTCCCAGACCATGGTCCGGGAACTCGGCATTTACAGAGACAAGATCCCGGTGGAGAAGGAGGGCAAGCCCCGTGAAGATTTTGACCGTATCCGATGAAGAGTGCCCCGCATTGTGGGATTACTATGTACCGGGGCGGCTGGCGGGGTATGATCTGATCCTGTCCTGCGGGGACCTGAACGCCAAATACCTGAGCTTTCTGGTGACCATGGCCCGGTGTCCCCTGCTGTATGTCCACGGAAATCACGACATCAACTATAATATTACCCCGCCGGAGGGCTGCGACTGCATTGACGGCCAGATCGTCATGTACAACGGCCTGCGGATCCTGGGACTGGGGGGCTGCCGCCGGTATCACCGGGGGGCCCACCAGTATACGGAAAATGAGATGCGCCGGCGGATTCTGAAGCTGCGGCTGCAGCTTACCAAGCTGAAGGGCGTGGATATCGTGGTGACCCATGCCCCTCCGGAGGGCCTGGGAGACGCTGACGACCCTGCCCACTGGGGCTTCGCCGCGCTGCGGGAGCTGCTGGACCAGTACCATCCCCAGTATCTGGTCCACGGCCACGTACATATGGCCTACGGCCATGACATTCCCAGGGTCCTGGAATACGGCGATACCAAAATCATCAATGCCTGTGAGCGCTTCAGCTTTGAGATCCCCGACCGGGAGGTCCCGCCGAAGCAGCTGGGGCAGGTGATTTACAAAACCCGTCAAAAACGGGGAGATGACTTCCTGACACCCTGATCATCTTGCGAGGTGGTTTTATGTTTACCGGCTTTACCCCGGAAACCTTTGATTTCCTGTGGGGAATCCGCATGAATAACAACCGGGACTGGTTTCTTGCCCACAAGCAGCAGTATGTGCAGTCCCTTTACGAGCCCATGAAGGCTCTGGGGCAGGAGCTGTTCCAGCCGTTCCTGGAAAAGCCCGGAAATATTCTGAAGGTCAGCAGGATCTACCGGGATGCCCGGCTCCACCATCCGGATCCCTATAAGGAGAGCCTCTGGATCTGCATCCGCCAGGATGTGGAGTGGTGGGCGGAGAATCCCTGCCTGTATTTTGAGCTCCGGCCCGAGGGAGCCTCCTGCGGCTTTTTCTTCTGGCATCCCCGTACGGCGATGATGGAGGATTTCCGCCGCCGGATCACCGCTTACCCCGAGGAATTCTGCAATCTGATCCAAAATACCGAGGCGGCGGTGGGAATCCCCGTTACGGCCCAGCTTTACAAACGCCCCAAGCCTACGGACAACCCCGCGCTGGAGCCTTATTTCGCCTGGAAGGGCCAGATCGGCTGCGAACGGGAGTACGCCCCCGGCCCGGAGCTGTTCTGCCCGGAGCTGAAGGATCAGGTGGCGGACTTTTTTGAAAAGCTGACCCCCCTGTACGACTATTTCAACCGCTTCAAAGTCTGAACCCCCTCCCCCGGGTCTGACCGCCCCGGGGCAGCGGATGCACATTCCGACGGTCCCCGAACCGGAGTTCGGCAGCCGCCAAACCACAAGGAGAGAAAAAAATGAAGAACACCATCTTTACCGGCATGGCTACCGCCATTGTCACCCCCATGACCGCCGACGGCATCGACTATGAAGCCCTGGGACGGTTCATCGAATTCCAGGTGGAAAGCGGCATCAACGCTCTGGTGGTCATGGGTACCACCGGCGAGAACGCCACCATCGAGCCTGAGGACCAGACCCGGGTCATCCGCTATACCGTGGAAAAGGTGGCGGGCCGGATCCCCGTCATTGCCGGTACCGGCACCAACAACACCGAGCATGTCCTGACCAATACCCGCAACGCCTGCGCGGCCGGGGCCGACGCCGTGCTGGTGGTGACGCCTTATTACAACAAGGCCACCCAGAACGGCCTGATCCGGCATTTTACCACGGTGGCCGACGCCTCCACGGTGCCGGTGATCGTCTACAATGTTCCGGGACGCACCGGTGTGAATCTGCTGCCCAGGACCCTGGCCCGGCTGGCGGAGCATCCCCGGATCGCCGCCGTGAAGGAGGCCACCGGAAACATGGCCCAGATGGTGGAGATCATGCACCTGTGCGGTGACAAGCTGGATGTCTATTCCGGCGAGGACGCCCTGACGGTGCCCATGATGGCCATGGGTGCCGCCGGAACCATCAGCGTGCTGAGCAATGTGGCGCCCAGGGAGTCCGTGGCCATGACCGACGCCTGTCTGGCGGGGGATTTCCGGACCGCCGCCCAGTGGCAGTGCCGGCTGCTGCCGCTGATCAACGCCCTGTTCAGCGAGGTCAACCCCATTCCCGTGAAGGCCGCCGTTTCCGCCATGGGCTTCGGCAGGGAGATCCTGCGGCTGCCCCTGACGCCCATGGAAGACAGCACCCGGGCCGTCCTGTTTGACGAGATGAGAAAGCTGGGGATCCGGGTATGAAAGCGGTGATCTGCGGCGCCAACGGCGCCATGGGCAAGCTGCTGTGCGGCCTTCTGGGCGAGGAAACCGCGGGCCGGGTCAGCATCGACGGCGAAAACGGCGCCGCCAAGACCTTTGACGAGCTAGGCCCGGTGAAGGCCGACGTGGTCATTGACTTTTCCCACCACACCGCCGCGCCGGATGTGCTGGCCTACGCGAAAAAAATCGGAGCGGCCGCCGTCATCGGTACCACCGGCCACACGGACGCGGAGAAAGCCATGATTTTCGCCGCCGCCAAAGAGATCCCCGTATTTTACTCCGGCAACATGAGCCTGGGGATCGCGGTGCTGTGCCGGCTGGCCAGAGAAGCCGCCCGGTTCTTTCCGGAGGCGGACATTGAAATCGTGGAGACCCACCACAACCGGAAGGTGGATGCCCCCAGTGGCACGGCCCTGATGCTCTTCGACGCGGTCCGGGAGGCGCGGCCCCAGGCGGTGGCCCACTGCGGCCGTTCCGGGGAGTGCAGGCGGACGAAGGATGAGATCGGCATTTCCTCCCTGCGGATGGGCAGTGTGGTAGGGGTCCATGAGGTCCACATCCACACCGGCACCCAGTGCCTGACGCTGCGGCATGAGGCGGTGACCCGGGCCATGCTGGCTGAGGGCGCCGTGGACGCCGCCAGGTTTATGGTGGGCAAGGACGTGGGAATGTACAACATGGAAAACCTGCTGGGATGAGTCAGCATGCAGAATGCAAGATGATTTGAAACGAGTCTTGTATGAAAATAATCGTGTATCTTCGTAAGATGCTGCGCCCCCCAAAGGCTCCCTCTGATGAGGGAGCTGTCGCGAAGCGACTGAGGGAGAGAAAATGTTGCGTCTTTTCCGTAGTAACCAAGAACGCAAAAAGGCCTCTCCCCCAGTCAGCTTCGCTGACAGCCCCCTCGGCAGAGGGGGCCTTTGGACAGTAAATGATCATTTGGCAAAGGAGTTTTTATGCAGGTATATTATATGAACGGCGCGGGAAATGACTTTATGGTCATAGACGCCCGGGGCAAAAAGCTGGATTTCGAAAAGCTGGCGGTCGAATTATGTAAGCTTACCAATGCCGATGGATTCATGGCTGTGGACAGCTCCCACAAGGCGGATTTCCGGCTTCATTTTTACAATGCCGACGGCTCCCGGGGAGAGATGTGCGGCAACGGTGCCCGGTGTATCTGCCGGTTTGCCTATGAACTGGGGATCGCGGGGCCGGATATGACCGTAGAGACCGACGCGGGCCTGGTGCCGGGAAAGCGGCTGGATGAAAATCAGTACCGGGTGAAGCTGAATAATCCCGGTGTTCTGGATCTTCACCGGAAGGACAGCGTGGCCTATGTGGAGCTGGGCTGCCCCGGAGTCCCCCACGCGGTGGCTGAGTACACCGGCGACCTGTGGGCGGATGCCGATGCCCTGAAGGAACGCTTCCGGGCTTTGCGTTTCGACCCGGCCTTCCCCAAGGGAGCCAACGTAAACTTCTACCAGGTTCTGGGAGAGGGAGAGATCCGGATCCTGACCTTTGAACGGGGTGTGGAGGACTATACCCTGGCCTGCGGCACCGGCTGCGGCTCCGTGGCCTCCACTCTGTGGACCCAGGGCCGGCTGCCCGGCGGCGTACTGACCGCCCATAACCGGGGCGGCACCCTGACGGTCACCGTCAGCGGCGAAAACGGCCTGATCAGCTCCCTCCTGCTGGAAGGGCCTACGGAAATCGTCAAAATCTTCGAAACAGAATAAATGCGGGCGGCCCATCCGGGCCGCCCGTGTTTGTTATTTTGGAAAGAGATCACTTCACGTATACGGTGAAGGAGCAGGACTTGTTGCTGCCGTCGGTGGTCTTGATGGTGATCTTGGCGGTGCCCTTGGTGCCGGGCTTGCCGGTGGCGAAGATGACATCATACCAGCCGGCGTAGTAATCGCTGGGATGGTTTACCTCGACCACGCTGGCCACTTTGGGGTTGCTGCTGGTGACGATAAAGTCACCGTTTGCGCTGTTGCCCCCAAGGAACCACTGGTTGCAGTAGAAGCTGACCTTGTAGCCCTTGTTGGCAGAGCAGTTTACCTTGCTGTAGCCGCTCTCAATGAACATCTGCGTGGCGGGGTGTACCAGCGTGTAGGTGGCCTCCGCGTAGACACCGGTGCCGTCTGTCGCTGTGGCGCGGACAACGACCTGCAGGTCACCGTCGAGGTCTGCCCAGTAATTCACCATATCCGCCTTGATGGCCAGCTTGCCGTTATTCAGGGAGACCAGCTTGTTGCTGACGCAGTAGCTGGTGCGGTCGGCGCCGGAGTTGCTGCCGCCGTACTCCTTGACCCGGAAGCTCCAGGTGACCTTCTGGTTGGAGGGCTTGCCGTAGGTATCGGCAAAGACGGCCTTGTTGGTGGCAGACTTGCCGAAGGCAAGATAGAGGGTGGATTTTCCCATTCGGGCGGTGCTGCTGGAGATGGAGATGGAAGAAGTGGGAACCGTAACATTGACCGTGACGGTGGCCTTCTTGTTGGAGCCGTCCAGGGCCGCGGCGGTGATCTTCACGGAACCCGCCCCGTGAGCGGTTACATTGCCGCTGCCGTCCACAGTGGCGATCTTGGGATTGCTGCTGCTCCAGGCAATGTAAGGCGTGGTTCCCTCTGCCGTGATGCCCAGCTTGGTCACGTTCTCCGTGGCGGAGGTGTTGGGCAGGTCAACGTTGAACAGGCCCACAGTGGAAACGTGGTATCTGCCGCTGGAGCTGTACACGGCTCCGGGGGCATAGCCCACGCCGGTGGCGCTGGTGATATAAAGGCCGCTGCATTTGTTGGCAACCTTGATCTGCAGGGATCCGCTGACACCGCTGCCGTCCAGGGAGTAGGCGGTGAGGGTGAACACCCGCCCCAGAGGGGCTCCGGCAGGAACGCTCACCGCGCCGCTGGCGGAGACCGTGGTGCCCGTGGGCGCGCCGGACAGGCCCCAGCTGATCTTCTTGCTGCCCGCGTCAGCCGGGTAGACCTGGGCCTTATAGGTGGAGGAAGAACCGGGCGCGATGGAGAGCATACCGGTGATCGCAATGCTCTCCACGGGCTTGGTGATGGTCACGCTGCACTTGGCGCTCTTGTTGGAGCCGTCCAGGGCCTTGCAGGTGATGGTGACCCTACCCTTGGCCAGAGCAGTGACCTTGCCGTTGGAATCCACGGTAGCGAGCTTGGTGTTGCTGCTGATCCACTGAATATCGACGTCAGAGGGGTTGACCGTTTTGCCGGAGGTGTCCGTCATGGACGCCACACTGAGCTGAAGCTGCTTGCCTGCCAGACAGGAGGCGGAGGAGAGGTTCAGCGCCATCTTTGCCACAGGGGCCTGCACCTTAACATAGATACGCAGGGTATCGGACTTGTTGGAGTCGACAGTAGAGGTAGCCCTTACATCGACATAGCCGCTGACGTTCTTCGGAACGGTCAGCTTGCCGGTTTTGCTGATGGTAGCGGCGGCCATGCTGTTGGAATAGCTGGAAATGCTCCAGGTCACGGACTGATCGGCCTTGTCCAGAGGCAGGACCTGGGCGGTCAGCTCCACGCTCTTGCCCGCGACGAGGGTGGAGGGGCCGATGATGGAAACGCCGGTGATCTGGGTGCTGGGCGCCACGGTGACCTTCTGGGTCAGGACCTTGCCCACCATACCCAGGCCGTTGACCTGGACCGCCTTCACGGTGACGGAGGAGCCGGCGTAGGCACTGAGGTCAATCTCCCCCGCGGTCCCGCCCAAGACCCGGTTGCCGTTGACCACGACGCCGTCCTTCACGCTGGGATTCTTGCCGTCCAGCGTGTAGAGGATGAACTGGGCGTTATCCGCGCCCCACATATAAAAACGCAGCTTGCTTTCGCAGGGGACGGTCTGGCCGGAGTAGGTCGCCGAGTCGGCAATGATGCTGCCCGAGCCATCCAGGATCCGGAAGCCCGGGGCCTGGGGAATTTCGGACATCATCCTGGCCGCGTTGACAATGCCCGCGCCCAGATCGCTGCCGCCCTTTGTGGCGGTGGCTTTCAGCCGGGACTCAATGACGGCGGGGGACAACCAGCCATGCTTACTCATGTACAGCGCCACCACACCGGTGACCACGGGACAGGCCATGGAGGTGCCGCTTTTGAAGGTATAGGTGCTGTTTATGCAGGTAGAGATGACGCTGCTGCCGGGGGCTGCCACATCTGCCCAGGGGCCGTAGTTGGAATAGTACGCCCGGTTATTGGTGGCATCGGTGGCCACAACGGCAATGACACCGTCATAGGCGGCGGGATAGT
Organism: bacterium; assembly: GCA_004562395.1. Taxonomy (GTDB): domain Bacteria; phylum Bacillota; class Clostridia; order Oscillospirales; family Oscillospiraceae; genus Faecousia. Next base: position 23,594 of record SFQY01000006.1, read on the forward strand.
TGACGCAGTTGGTTCCGTCATTGCCCATGGCGGCCACGACGGTAACACCTTTGGCCACCGCGTTTTTGATGGCCGTCTGCATGGTGCCGTTATAGAAGTAGCCGCCCAGACTCATATTGATCACCATGGCGCCGTTGCTGACGGCTGCGTTGATGCCCCGGGTGATGTCCGCATCAGAGCCGCTTCCCTTCGCATCCAGGACCCGGATGCTGAGGATATTGACGCTGGGGGCGATGCCCGCGCCGCCAAGGCTGTTGTTCATGGTGGCGGCGATGATACCGGCCACATGGGTACCGTGGCCGTTTTCATCAGCGGTACCGCAGCCAACGGAGATCTGCGTGACCTTACCGTTCAGATCCGGGTGATCCGCCTGGACACCGGAGTCGATGACGGCGACCTTGACAGCAGTCCGGCCGGTGGTGACGCCCCAGGCAGCGTAGGTATCCACCACATCATGCATGTACTGGTAGTTGGAGCTGGTGGGATAACGCAGGTAAGGGTCGGGACTGCTCATATTTTCATTGACCCAGGTGTTCCAGTTCTGCTCGCTGGGAACAGCCGTTCCCGCGGCGCTGGCCGAGGTGTCGGAGTCGGACTCCACAGGGTCAAGACGAACCAGGTAGTTGGGGTAAGCCGCGGGCAGAGGCAGCGACATATCCTCAGCCGCCGACACCGCCTCGGAAACGGTGGCGGTCAGGGGGCGGATCTCCGCCACACCGAAGCTGTAGGACACCAGCTCGCCGCTGAAGGCCCCGGCGTAAACCTCAGCCTCCTCCTGGGAGTCGGCGGTGACCATCAGAATGCCCGCCTCGTAGTCCTGGCCTTCCGTCAGCCCGGCCACGGTCTTGGAGACCTCATAATCGGACATTTCCTTCTTGGCGGTCAGTTCCTCCTGGCTGAGGACATATTCCTCCGGCAGACCCGCCAGACCAAAGGGCAGCTCTGGGGGCTCGGTCTCCTCGGCAGCCACGGTCTCCTCCGTAGGCTCCGTTTCCTCCGTGGGTTCGGATTCCTCATCGGCCTTCGTTTCCTCGGAGGGAGTGGTCTGCTCATCGGGCACGGTGCCGTCTTCGGGATTGGTTTCCGTGGCAGGCTCCGTGGGCTCCTCCGTATAGGTCGTTTCCGGCTCTGTATCCACGGTGGTTTCCGGCTCCGTCACAACGGCGGACGGTTCTCCGGTTCCTTCCGTCTCCGCCGCGAAAGCTGCCGGGAAGCAGCCAATCAGCAGAGAAACCGCCAGAAACAGGGATAACAGCTTGGTGGGGATGGAATGTTTCATGTGTTTCGCCTCTCTTTATTTATGGATGTCCCGCACCCTATTGCCGTGGACCGGGTACGGGGCACCGATTCTTCAGAATGCGCTGCAGTACGGTTACGGAACACCCCGGGCCGCCCGGTTTTCCTTCCCTGCCGGATCACTGCGCGAATCATCATTTCCTGTGCCCAAAACAAAGGAAATCTTAAGAAATAATGAAATAATCATACCATGATTTTCCGTTCTTTGCAAGAGGAAACGCAAACTTTTATCGCCCGATATCCGGAAGTCCCCGGGCGGTTTCGGGCAAAAACGGGACCGCCGCTCCCTTCGGAAAAAGCGGCGGTCCTGTTTCCCGGAGAAAGCCGGGGCTTTGGAGCTTCCGTGAAAGGCCGGGTCAATCCCAATCCAGATCATCGCTTCCCAGAATATCCGGCTCGATATAGGTCAGCGGAATGATGATCTTCACCATTACGCCGCCTTCCTCACGGTTGCTGATCGTAAAGGAGGCGTCGTCTCCGTAAATCAGCTTTAACCGCTGCCGGACATTTCCCACGCCGATCCCGCCCTGTTTGGTTGCCTCCATCCGGTCGGACTGCAGCTTTTGCTCCATCTGCGGGGAAAGCCCGTAGCCTGTGTCCTTAACGGTAATGTTCAGCTTATCCCCGGTCACATAGGCATGGACGATGATTTCCGAGGTCTCATTCTGGGCCCGGATCCCATGCTGCAGGGCATTTTCCACCACCGGCTGGAGGATCATGGTCGGGATCAGGGCGTTTCTGGCCGCTTCCTTGGCGGAGAAGATCGTCCGCAGGTTGTCCCCATGGATGAAACGGTAGACCTCCGTATAGTCCTGAAGCATGTCAAATTCCTGCTGGCATGTCAGGAACTGCCGGGTGGTATTGACGGTGATGCTGCGGAAATACCGGCTGATCCGCTGGACGATTTCCACGATTTCGTGATTTCCCTGGATCTTGGCCATGGCGTTGATGGTCTCCAGGGCGTTGTAGATAAAGTGGGGACGGATCTGGGTTTCCAGAGAACGGTATTTGTATTCCAGGATCTGTATTTCCGCGTCCTTCTTCAGCCGCTCCTTTTCAACCAGCTGCTCCAGCAGCTCCTGGATCCGGGTGGTCATATCATTCATGGTTTCCGCCAGTCTGCTGATATCGTCACTGCCGGCAACCTGGATTTTCTGGGAAAAATCGCCCTCCGCCACCCGCGTCATGGCTTTCCGAAGCTCAGCCAGCTTGAGGGTCAGCACACGGATCAGCACTGCCAGCATGACGATGCCAATCACAAGCCCCATGCACCCAAACTGGATGCCGTTTCGCACGATGTGGTAGACCATCTGCCTGTACACGGAGGTGGAGCTGACGCCGATGGTGACCCATCTGCCGCTGGTGCTGGAGACCATGTAATAGTCCAGCGTCAGCCAGCTTTCTGCGCTGGGCTGATTCCCGCTCCGGAAATCTTCATAAGCCTGCTCCCGGATATCCTCGGGGATCTTCATACCCGCGTTGAAAAGATAGTTGCCGCCGGTATCGAAAAACAGGAAGCCCGTATTTACGTAGACGTTGCTGACGCTGAACAGGTCTTCGCGCATATGGATCACGACCTTGCCCACCCGCCGCAGAGGGGAGGTGGCGTACACATCCCGCAGGATGTACACGTGGCCGTCTTCCCAGCGGTACCAGTTGCTGTTGCCGTAGGTGATCTCCCGGTGTTCATCCAGGATGGCGTCGCAGCTGCTTTTTATGATGCTGATGGCATACGGATCATTGCTGGTTTTCCATCCGGAGCTGATCCGTTTCCCGTCGGACAGCTCCAGCAGAAGAAAATCATACTCGGCAGAATCCGTAACCGTCTGCGCCAGCGCGTAGCGAAGCTCGGACAGGGCCGTTCCGGAGGGATCCTGGGTATAGGCATCCATCAACGACGGGATCGAGAGGGCTGCCATCCGCGAATAGATGGAATAACTGACGGATTCCTGATGCTCGCTGAAGTTCAGCGCGACCTGCTCTGTCAGCATACTCAGGTTCTGGGCGTTTTCCTCCTCAAGCACATTGGCCGCGGAGTGGATCTGATTGACGGTAACGGCACAGATCGCGAAGGTCAGGGAGCAGATGTACACGATCAGGATCTTGGTCGCAAACGTCAGGCGGCTGAATTTCTTGATCATGGTCTTCTCCCCTTCAATCTCCGCATTTGCTGAACCGGTATTCCGTGGGACTCATGTTCTCCATCTTTCGGAAAACATTGTAGAAGCTGATGTAATTCTCATAACCGATGGCATAGGCAATGTCCTCCACGCGCATCCGCGTGTCACACAGCATCTGCTTGGCCACCGCGATCTTGGCATTGATCACATGCTGGCGGTATGTGGTGCCGGTTTCCTTCCGGATCAGCGTGGACAGGTGGTTCGGGGACACATAGAACATGGCGGCGACGTTTTCCAGCACCAGTCCCTCGGTTACATGCTCCCGGACATACTCCAGGACATTGCGCACCAGCGCGGAATTCGCGGGGACATTGATCTTGCGCAGCTCCTCAAAAAACCGGTCCAGCCAGACCCGGGCGCTTTCCAGCGTCTCAAGCTTGGTGATCCCGTAAACCGTGATATCCGCAGAATCCGCCCAGTTGGAGGTATGGATCTTCTCCTGCATGGCCTTGGTGCAGAAGAACATCAGCATGATCCTCGCGATCCGCAGCTTCCCGCCGCTTTTTTCCATGACGGTCTCCCAGACCTGTTCGGAGGTGAGGCTGTCGATCCTGAGGGCCATTTTGCTGCAAACCTGCTCCAGATCCACCAGCCGGGTCAGTTTGGAGCTGTTCATGCTCTGGTTGCCAAAGAAATCGACGCTGGTATGCCGGTCATAGATGATATGGCGCAGGAGCGTCTGACGCGCCTCCTCATAAGCCGTCCGCAGCTCGCTGGCATCCGTGTGGAGACCGCTGACGGCAATGACCTGGTTCAGGTAGCTCTGGGCGATCTGATTGGCGATATTCCGGGCGAGGATCTGCCAGGAATCCGTTTTCTCCATCAGGCCGCAGTAGATCACCAGATCTCCATCCAGAACGGTGGAGACAAGCTCCAGGTTGTCCGGAGTCTCCATAAATTCCAGCCGCTGCAGAACCGGGCCGGTTATCCCGCCTCCGGATTCCACGCAGATCAGGAAGAAAACCTCCGGCACCCGGTTGGCAAAGCCCAGGAAGCTGTCCTCCCCCCGGAAGGTGCCGTTGGAGGTCAGGGAGGACATGAACCGGTATCGGCGCAGGGCGGCATTTCTGCGTTCGCTTTCCAAAGCCGCGTCCCGGTCCTTATGGAGGCTTTCTGCCGCCCGGAGCAGGGATTTGCACAGTTCATCGTTATCCAGGGGCTTCAGGATGAAATCAAAAGCGGCCAGCTTGATGGCCCGGGAAGCGTATTCGATTTTATCATAGGCCGTGATGAAGATCACCCGGGAATCGTGCAGCTCCTCTTCCATCGCTTCCATCATGGCAAGCCCGTCCATTTCGGGCATGTGGATATCCGCCAGTATGATGTCCGGATGAAATTTGCGGATCATCTCGCACCCCTCCCGGCCGTTTTCCGCCACCGCCACCAGCCGAAGCCCAAGCTGTCCCCAGGGGATGGTGCGTTGAAGGGATTCCAGCGCGATCTGATTGTCCTCAACGATCAGTGTTGTATATTCCATGGCAGAACGCTCCTTTTTTCTATTTTACCATATTGAACCTGCCTGTTCAATCCGGAAATCCGAAAAAGCTGCGTCCCTTCCGGGACGCAGCGATCAGAAGAATTCAGCCCTTCACGGCTCCCGCCATAACACCGCTGACCACATATTTCTGCAGCGAGAAATACAGCACAAGGATCGGAAGCATTGCCATGATAAAGAACGCGAAGGCAAGGTTCAACTCGGCGGTATTTTCGTTAAAATAAACGATCTGCGCCAATGGAAGGGTTCGGCTGGCTTTGTCACGGAGCAGGACCACCGCGGTATTGTAGTCATTCCATACATAAACCGTGTTCAGCACCAGCTGCGTGGCGTTGATCGGCTTGAGCAGCGGGAAAACGATCTGCCAGAAGGTGGCGAATTTTCCACAGCCGTCTATTTCGGCGGCCTGCTCCAGCTCTCTCGGGACCGTTTTGACAAAGCTGGTGATGACCAGGATGCTGATCGATACCTGAAGACCGGACCTGGCAATGATAAACCCGATATTTGTGCTGACAAGCCCCGCCTTGAACATATTCAGATACAGGGGTAGCATAATGCACTGGAAGGGGATCAGGGTACCCATGGTCATGACGGTATACATCAGGGAATAGAACCGGGTATTGTTTCTGGCCAGGACCCAGGCCGCCATGGAACACACGATCATCAGAAGGAAGATGGTGGGAATGGTGGTCAGGATACTGTTCTTCAGGCCCAACAGGAACTGTTCGTTTTCTGTGACGACGCGGATGTAATTTTCCAGCGTGGGATTTTTGGGCCAGGCCAGGTGGTTGATGGTGATTTCGTTTTTATATTTGATGGAATAGATCACGCTGATATAAAAGGGGATCAGGGTCACACAGACCAGCGCGATGCAGACCAGCTTTTTGGTCAGATCCGCGGCCTTGGCGCGCCGGTGCTGGCGGAGCAGGATCTGTTCGCCGCTGTACTTGGATAAGGTCGTCATGCTTCCACCTCGCTCTTTCTGAAGAAGTAGGTCACCACACGGGTCAGCAGCACCAGGACGATGGTCAGCATCACGGCGGATGCCTGGCCAAGTCCGGCTTTGCTGTAGCCGAAGATGTAGTCATAGATGAACATTGCGGAAGTCTGCGCCGCCTCCATGTTTCTGGCAACGGCCATCGGGTAGTCGAAGCACCGCAGGCCCCAGGCCAGCAGGAGCGTCACATTGGAGGTAAAGGACGGGATCAGCAGCGGCAGCGTCACCCGGGTGAACCGCTGGATGGTATTGGCTCCATCCAGTATGGCCGCCTCGTAATAGTCTCCGGGGATGGCCTTCAGGCCGGCGATATAGATCAGCATACAGTAGCCCATATCCCGCCAGATGGCGATAACCGCCATGCCGGGCACAACCTGGCTTGACTGGCCCAGGGGGCTGGCGACGCCGAACAGGACAGAATAGACATCGGTATATACATAACTCCAGACAATGGCGGCGCTGGTCAGCGCGGTGGTGAAGGGAAGGAACATCATTGTCCGGCAGGCATTGGCAAATTTGGAATTCCGGAACAGCAGGAGCGCGAAGGCAAGACCCAGCACATTCGCGCCGATATCGTAGATCAGGGTAAAGGTCAGCGTATGTACAAACGCCTGCTGGAAGTAGGTATTTTTCAGCATCAGGATGTAGTTATGCAGTCCGTTGAACTCCCTCTTGTCGCTGATGATACTCTTCCAGTTGGTAAAAGAATAAGGAATACCCTGAATAAACGGAACCAAAACCACATAAGCAAACAGCGCAAAGGCCGGGAGCAGGAACAGCAGATTGGTTCCATGGGTCCTCAGTATCCTTGCTCTGTGTCCGCGGACCAGTTGATTGTCTCTTGAATTATTCACAGCAATTCCTCCGAATCTGTGTCAGGGTAATTCCGGCGGCGGAAAATACGGCGATGGGTTTCTCTAAAGTCGCCGTTAGGCGGTGTCAACCTGATAAAACCAAATGATTTTATCAGATAATCGTATCAGAGGCTGGGAAACGGAGGGATGCCCGTACCCGAAGATACGGGCATCCCGTTTTTTCATTCAGACGAAGCAGATATCAGCCGTTCTCGACGATGTTCTGATCGAACTTGGCCTGCATGTTCTTCAGGCACTCCTCGGGAGTCTGGTTGGTGCCGTTGGAGTAGCTTTCGGCAAAGGCAGTCAGATAGGTTCTCCAGTCGGTGGTGAACTGGCTGTTGAAGGGGGCGGTGAAGTCGCCGTAGTGGGCGATGTTGCCGGAACCCTTGATGGAGGCCAGAGTCTTGACGATCTCGGGAGCGTTGTCAGCAACGGAGCCGTTCAGCAGAGGCATCAGGGAAACCGCGGACCAGGAGCTGCCTCCCTGGGTGACCCAGTATTCCATGAACTCAACAGCCACGTCGTAGCCCTCGGAGTTGGGGTTGACCATGAAGCACTGGTCGACCTGAACGTTCAGCTTGGCGGAGCCTTCGTCGTCGATGGGCTCGACAAAGAAGCCGTACTCAAAATCGGTGCCCGCGATCATGGATTCCAGATCGCCGATGCCCCAGGAGCCGAAGTACATCATGGCAGCCTGGCCGGAGGTGAAGACCTCCAGAGCGGCGTTCTGGTCGTTGACCATGGCGTCGTCACGCATCCACTGCAGACGCTTTGCCCAGGTCTCCAGGCCCTCGGCGAAGTAGGGATAATCCGCCAGCTTGGCCTCGCCGCTCATCAGCTTGGCGAACAGGTCGCTGTCACCGGCGGCCAGAGCTCTGGTCCAGATGTAGTTACGCATTTCGATATCGCCGAACACGGCGTCACCAAAGGCGTGGGCCCAGGGATCTATGCCGGCGTCCGCGATGGCCTGGCAGGTTTCCAGAAGCTCGGTATAGGTGGTGGGCTCGGACAGATTCAGCTGCTTGAAGATGGCCTTGTTGTAGAAGACGCCCCAGGTCTTGAAGTCAATGGGGAAGCCGTAGATCCGGCCGTTGGCGGAAACGTCGCCAAGATCACCGGAGGGCAGGCCCAGACCGTTGATCACTTCGTTGTCGGTCAGATCCGCCACATAGCCCTGCTCAACCAGGTCGGGATACAGGCCGGGGTTGCCCATCATGATCTCAGGCTGGTCGCCGGAAGCCAGAGCGGTCTGCAGCTGGGGGAAGTAGTCAGTGCCCTGGTTGTACATGATGTTCTCCCAGGTAATATTGTACTCAGGATGCTCCGCGGCAAAGGCTGCCTCGACAGCGTCCAGGCCGGCCTGCTTGGTGGTCTGGACCATATAGTGGAAAACGGTAATTTTCACATCTTTTACTTCCGCTTCCGTCTTTTCAGCGGGTGCGGGCGTTTCTGTTTTTGCCGCAGCGGTGACAGGCGTCTCGGTAGACTTCGCGCCGCAGGCGGCCATGGAGATGGCCATTACGAAAACCAGGAACAGTGCTACGAGTTTCTTACTTTTCATTGTTTGAACCCTCCTATTTTATTTGTCTTGCGACATGATCATTATATCGGATAAAAGAGGGAAAGACCATTTATCCGAAACGCAAAAACCTTAACAGTTTATATTCCTTGCCTATATGCTTCCAAAAAAGAGCGCTTCAATTTGTGTAATATAACCATACTACTTGGCCGGATCCCCTGTGACGGGAGGGCTCTGTCTGGCCCACACCGGGAAGCTCCCGGGAATATGCCGGCGGCAGGCCCAGCGGACAGCGTTGGTCAGGATCAGCTGTACCTCCCTGAGCATATATACCGGATAGGTTTCGTGGCCTCCCTGGAAATAGAAGATCCTCCCCAGGCCCCTGGTCCAGCAGCATCCGCTGCGGAATATTTCGCCGCCTTGGGACTGGGTGATAAACACCTGCTCCTCCGGCTGAGGAATTTCAAAATACTCGCCGTAGGTTTCATCCATCGGGATCTCGAAATACTCACCGTCCAGGCCATCCGCGATTGGGTGGGCGGGATTGACGATCCAATAGCGCTGCCGTTCGTCGTTCTCCCGCCAGCGAAGGCTCTGGGTCCTGGTGCCCATCAGCCGGGAGAAGATTTTAGAGGCGTGGGCCGAATGCAGGACGATCAGTCCCATTCCTTCCAGAACTCTTTTCTGGAGGTAGTCCACGTTGGTATCCTCCACCTCCCGCCAATACTTGTGGCTCCAGTAAACCAGCACATCGGTCTTGTCCAGGATCTCCCGGTCAATTCCCTGGTCCGGGTCCTGCAGGGTCGAGGTCGTCACGGTCATATCCGGGTTCTCCCGCAGAAAGGCCGCGATCTGCCCCTCCACCCCATTGGGATAGAGCTTACGCATGGTTTCCTCCGCCTCCGGCAGGGGCCGGTCCTCCGCCCAAATATGAACATGCATGTTTTTTCCTCCTTTACAGCTCGATCCACTTGTCCAGACGGGCCGACTCCAGGCACGCGTCCACAAACCGGTTGCCCATAACGCCGTCTTCAAAGGTGGCGTAGGGAACGTTTCCCTTCAGGTAAGCCCCTGTTTCAACGGAATCATAGAAGGCCAGCAGGGCATTCTTCTGAGCATCCTGCCATCCGGGCGCATGTCCCGCGGGAATAAACAGGTATCGGGCCGTCTCCGGCAGCGCGCAGCGGGCGTCCATATAGACCGTTTCGTTGCCCGATTCCCGGTTCCCCACCTGAAGCAGGTCACAGCGCTCCTGATTCCAGGTAAACTCCCTCCCGTCGCCGCTGACCGTAACGGAGAGGTCATTTTTGTGTCCCAGCATACATTTGGAAAACAGCGCGCAGCCGGGAGTCCCATCCGCGAATTCCACCATAACGGAGGTGGTGTCATCCGAATGGACGTGGATCTGCTTCCCGGTCACCGGATCTGTCCGGATGGGATGGTGGATATACATTTTCGCGTACACCTTTTTGATGGGGGCTCCGAGAACGAATCCCGCAGTGTCGGCCCAATGGACGCCGATGTCCAGCAGCGCCCTGGCCGGAGAGGTCTCCGGGATCCTGCGCGGGGTATAGTCCGTTTTCCGGGCAACCGATTCCTGAAGATATCTGCCGCTTACAAACAGCGGCCGGCCCGCGTCTCCCCTGCGGATCCGCCCGCGCATTTCCAGTACCGCGGCATTCATCCGGTACTGGTAATTTATGGCATGGGCGATTCCTGCGGACTTTGCCATTTCCAGGATCTCCCGGGCGCCGCCGGTGGTCAGGCTCATGGGCTTCTCCGCGTAAATGTGCTTTCCTGCGGCGATGGCCGCCGCGTTGATCTGATCGTGCAAAGCGTTTGGGGTGCAATTGTGGATCACGTCGATCTGACTGTCCCCGATTGCCTCCTGCCAGCTGTCGGTTACAATGTCCGCGTCGAAAGCAGCCTTTACAAGAGGGATATCCTCTGTTTTGTGAACCACGATCGTGCGGATATGGACATTGGAGAGCCTGCGCAAGGCATCATAATGCAGCTTCCCGATGAAGCCCATTCCGATAATTGCCACGTTCCATCTGTGCATACTGAATTATCTCCTTTCATGATTCGGGAAGCTCCGAGAAAACCGGCAAGGGCTGACGGCAGATGATTCGCCCCTCAGCCGCAGAGGGTTTTTCCGGAGTTTCCTTAGATGTACCCAATGAATGTCTGCTGAACCAGCCGGAAACCCCGGCTTTCAAGGTTGTTTCCTGCCCATGATTCATGCCAGTTTTCTTACCTGAGTGCTGTCGTCGCCGTAGTACAGAATTTCAAAGCCCCTTAGATCCGTGATCTCCGCCAGTGCGGAATCCTCCACTTCGCACAGAACGCTGAAAAGACCGTCCCCGTTCAGCGCCTCCGGGCAGTCTGTAAAAAAGCAGAGGGATATCCGCTCCTGCAGGTCTGCCGCCAGTTGAACCGCAGCGGCCATAAACGCGGAGGTATCTTCCGCCTGGTCCGGCTTGCCGTCGTACTGGTAAAAATAAACGGCCACGGTTACGGTTCCGTCACCGTCCCGGTCATCCCAGATGGTCTCCAGCTCCTCCGACACCCGGCTGCGGGTCTGCTCATCGACGTACCGCCCGGATACAATGGCGACGGAATAGTCCGGGTCCGGAGCGGCGCGCTTCTGATGCCAGAAATTCAGCAGCAGGAGCAATACCGCCGCCCCGGCGATCAGGTACCATTTGTAGTAAAACCAGATGTGTGCCAGCTGCTTTCTCATTCGTCCTCCTCCGGGAAAAAGTCCTCAAAGACCGGACAAAAAATCAGATTGGCGGTCATGACGGTCAGCGCGGGAATCCCCAGCAGAAGATACCATACGCAGTACTCATAAAACCAGAGGCATACCCCCGTGACTGCCAGAGCGAACACAATGGCGCCCACGGAGCGAAGTCCTCCCGCGAAGATCAGCGCGAAGGCGTTTTTCAGCACTCCGTAAAACGGGAGCCGGACCATGGCGATCTGCTGGAAGCCGAACAGCGTCAGGCCCATGACCAGGAAGGCGTTCAGGAAGAAGACAATTGTATACACAGGCCCCAGCCCGCCCTGAACGGCGCTCACCAGACGAACGGCGTATGCCAGTGTCCCCCACAATGCGCCCACCATCAGCGCGAAGATTACCGATTGCTTCCAGTCCCTTTTGACGCTTCCCCAGTACGCGTGCCACAGAAATACGTGCTTATCCCGAACCAGCTGCATGCAGATATGGGTCAGAGCCGTAAATCCCGGGCCAAGAATCGCCAGGCCGATGACCATACCGGCCAGCGCCAGATAATCCCAGGTCTGGACAAAGAAAAACACGGACACCAGAAACGGCAAAGCCCACGCCACACACAACAGGTTCGCCCAGAACAGGGTCATAAACCGGTCCTCCAGGATCTGAAACCATCGTCCCAACCCCTTGCGGCGGTAGCCTCCGGGTAAATTTATAAAGTGATTCCAGAAAGAAGCCATGTGTACACATCCTTTTCACGTAATCTTCCATTGTCAGTATACCGGTTTTTTGGATCCGTCACATCTACCTGACATATTTGATTTTATCATATTCTTAACAAAAGAAAAGAGAAATTTATTTGCATTTTGTGCGATATTAATAATAACGCTTATCGCGGCACTGTTACTGTGCGAAAGGATCATTTGCCGCGTTAAGCCGATAAGCACATAAATCATTGCGCATTGGCTTCGCTCACCTGCCCGATAAATTGGTGTTTGCAGGGATATTTCGTAGGGCGGGGTCATGACCCCGCCCTACGCTCCTCGTCAAACACCAATTCATTACTTTTCTGAGCAAAGCCGATAAGCGCATGAATCATTACAGAAGAAAGGCTGTAGTCCGTTTATAAAAAGCATCCGATGAAACCGGGACGTTTCATCGGATGTCTGTAGGAACGGCGGAGCAGGAAAGGAAGCGGATCCCGCTTCTTAGCCGATGGGATGGATCTCCCAGTTTTCGCCGTAGATGCCGGGGAAGGCGCCTCTGTCCATCAGAGGCTTGTTATCTTCATGGCCCAGCAGCCACTTGTTGGCCGCCCAGAGATATTCGCTTTTCTCCTGGCCGGGGTCCAGCGGCAGGTTGGTGCCCCGCTGCAGTCCCACGATGCAGCTGAAGCCCTCCTTCGTCACCTCGCAGGGGCAGAAGTGGAGGGTATCAGAATACACCTCGATCATCGTTCCCTCCGGCAGGTAAAAGGCCCGGACCTTGTCCGCGTTGAGCCGGCCGTCCTCGTCCAGATCTTCCCGCTTGGCCAGCAGAAGCACCAGTTCCCGGACTACGATATTGAACTCATTGCAGGTATGCCACTCCAGAGCGTTCAGCCGGTTGGAATGGCCCCAGCACAAGCCGATCTGCTCATCCAGCTGCCCGCAGTACCGCCGCCGGAAGACTTCCGCCTCCGGAAGGGTTTCCAGCTCCGGAAGGGAGGCCGCGTACCGGCTGCCCGCCTCGGGGAAGGGCTGGGTCTCCGCCGCGGCACGGAAGGCGGCGGTGTCCTCCCGGATCACCCGGCCATAGTGCCGGAACAGCGGATCCTCCGTGGTATAGATGGGAATATGGGGATTGGCCTCCCGCAGGGCAGTCAGTTTATCCATCGCAGATTACCCCCTTGTTCTGTTCCATAAATGCCAGCACCTCATCATACCCCGGGATGCCCTCCTGGGCGCCGAAGCGGGTGCATTTCAGGGCCGAGGTGGCGGAGGCGAAGCAGGCCGCGTCGTATACGCT
>SFQY01000057.1 GCA_004562395.1 bacterium
GGTTTTTCACACTTTCTTTATCCTACTTTTTGCACTATTTGTCATCTTTTTTTGTTATTTTTTCCTATTTCAACTATTGATTCGCATCCCGGGGGAAGGTATTGCCCACTGCGACGATAAACGATCATTTACCAAATTGCCGCACTTATGGTCGAGGGGCCCAGAGGATGTAAGTCCAGCGCGGGAGTTCGTAACGCATTAGCCGCGGGCCTTGCCCGCATAAACAATCATTTTGCATTTTTCCTTTGGCAGGTATCCTTAACAGCTGACAGCATTGCCCCAGGGGGGGAGTTTTGGAGTGCGCAGCTGGGCGATCCTTTTCGGCAGCAACGATACCAGGCGGGGAACGAAAAATTATGTAAACCCAAAAGACAGAAAACAAGCAGGCCCGGAAGAACCGGGCCTGCTGTGTTTTTGGCAATTAGCCGTTGGCGCGCATCTGAGCGAAGCACTCGCTGCAGTACACGGGACGGTCGGACTTGGGCTGGAAGGGAACCTTCGCCTCGCCGCCGCAACGGGCACAGGTAGCGGTGAAGAACTCACGGGGGCCGCGGGTGGCGTTCTTGCGAGCGTCACGGCAAGCCTTGCAGCGCTGGGGCTCGTTCTGGAAGCCGCGCTCTGCATAGAACTCCTGCTCACCGGCAGTGAACACGAATTCCTTGCCGCACTCTTTGCACACTAAAGTCTTGTCTTCGTACATTGGAAAATACCTCTCTTCGGTTAAATAATGCCCCGTGAAACTCCAAGATACATGTTATAACGCAGGGTCTGTTAATATTCATGGCAAAGACTGCCACGTCTCGGATTATACACAAATGGCGGCATTTTGTCAATCCTTTATGAAAAAAATTCCCGGTTTTTTTCTTGGTTTATGCAACTTTCCAAAGGGGAGACGAATGTGCGCGCATTGGAGACGGTGCGTCAGATGGAGAACTGTGCCTGACCCTCATAGGGGATGTGCAGGTGGTCATAGGCCAGGGAGGTGACGCAGCGGCCCCGGGGCGTGCGGGTCAGGAATCCCAGCTGCATCAGGTAGGGCTCATATACGTCTTCCAGCGTCACGGCCTCCTCGCCGATGGTGGCGGCCAGGGTCTCCAGTCCCACGGGGCCGCCGTTGTAATTCTGGATGATGGCGGTGAGCATCCGGCGGTCGATGTTATCCAGGCCCAGCTTGTCCACCTCCAGCCGCCGTAGAGCCAGATCGGCGGCCTCCTTGGTAATGGTGCCGTCTCCCATGACCTCGGCAAAGTCCCGGACCCGCCGCAGGAACCGGTTGGCGATTCGGGGGGTGCCCCGGCTCCGGGAGGCGATCTCCATGGCTCCCTCCGGAGCAATGGGCATACCCAGGATGGCGGCGGAGCGGGTGACGATCCTGGCCAGCTCCTCCGGGGTGTACAGCTCCAGCCGCAGGTTGACGCCGAAGCGGTCCCGGAGAGGGGCGGAGAGCTGACCGGCTCTGGTGGTGGCGCCCACCAGGGTGAATTTGGGCAGGTCCAGCCGGATGGAGTTGGCGCTGGGGCCTTTGCCCACGATGATGTCGATGGCAAAATCCTCCATGGCGGGGTACAGTATCTCCTCCACCACCCGGTTCAGCCGGTGGATCTCGTCGATGAACAGGATATCCCCGGGATTCAGGTTGGTCAGCAGCGCCGCCAGGTCCCCGGGCTTTTCAATGGCGGGGCCGGAGGTGATGCGGATGTTGACCCCCATCTCATTGGCGATGACCCCTGCCAGGGTGGTCTTGCCCAAACCGGGAGGGCCGTAGAGCAGGGTGTGGTCCAGAGGCTCATTGCGCCGCCGGGCGGCCTCGATGTAGACCGACAGGTTCCCCTTGGCCTTCTCCTGGCCGGTATAGTCGGAAAGCAGCTTGGGCCGCAGACCGATCTCCCCCGCGTCCTGGGGCGCGAAGGTGGGGGAAATGATAGGACTGTTTTCCAGCTCCTGGGAAAATTCAAGACTCATAGATGTTCCTCCTGAGACGGGAGATGCAAGATATGAGATATAAGACAGCGAAGGATCACACTATCTTATATCTCGTATCTTATATCTAATATCTTTTTTAGCCTTTCATAACCATTGCCCGCAGTGCGTAGCGGACCATTTCCTCGGTACTTGCCGTGGGGTCCACACCCTTCAATGCGGCGCTGATCTCGGCGGGGGAGTAGCCCAGCTCCTGCAAGGCCGCGTTGGCCAGAGCCGCGGCGCTGCCTGTCTGGGCTGTGGCCGCGGGGGTGGGGCCGGAGAAGTCCAGCTCCACATTGCTGCCGCCGATCTTGTCCTTCAGCTCCAGAATGATCCGCTGGGCGATCTTCTTGCCCACACCCTGGGCAGCGGTGAGCATTTTCTCGTCCCCTGTCATCACCGCCAGGGTGAAGTTCTGGGGGCCGCCGGAGGACAGGATCGCCATGGCGGCCTTGGGTCCCACGCCGTTGACGGAGGTCAGCAGCTCGTAGCAGCGCTGCTCCTCCCGGCTGATGAAGCCATAGAGGTCAAAGGCGTCCTCCCGGATGGACTCGGTGATGTACAGTTTGGCGGACTGGTTCAGCTTCAGCTGTCCGGCGGTATAGGCGGTGACACGGCATCCATACCCCACGCCGCCGCAGTCAATGACCGCCAGCCCGGGCTCAAGCACGGCAACCGTGCCGAAAACGTAGTATAGCATATGCAAAACTCCAATTTGTTGAAGATATGAGATACAAGACAGGGGATTTGTCGTACAAAGCGAAAATGCGGATCTTTTATATCTTTCCATGCTGTGCAAGCAGGGACGTACTGGCCCGGGCGTGGCACAGGGCGATGGCGATGGCGTCGGCGGCGTCATCGGGCTTGGGCATGGCCTGCAGATGCAGCAGCCGCCGGGTCATGTCCTGGACCTGATGCTTGGTGGCGTTGCCATAGCCCACCACGGACTGCTTGACCTGCATGGGCTTATACTCAAAAACAGGCACCCCGGCCTGCCGGATGGCCAGAAGAATAACGCCCCGGCTCTGGGCCACGTTGATGCCGGTGGTGACGTTATGTCCGAAAAACAGCTCCTCAATGGCCACGGCTTCAGGCTGGGTGGTCTTGAGCAGCTGGGTCATGTCGTTGTAGATCACTTCCAGCCGCCAGGAGAAATCCGTATTGGGAGGGGTGGTGATGGCGCCGCAGTTGAGCAGCCGGTACTGCCCCCGCTGAGCGTCGATAAGGCCGAAGCCCGTGATTCCGTAACCGGGGTCGATTCCCAGAATCCGCATTACCGGCCGCCTCTCGCGATGCTGATGACCTGAAGGATCACCAGGATCAAAAACAGAATAAATGCGATCCGGGCGCCCCAGACTTGCCAGGTCGGACGGGGAACGTAGCCCTCTTCCTTTTCCGCGGCGGTACCGGTTTCCTTGCTTTCGTCGGTTGTTTCCATGGAATTCACCTCTGGGGACTATGATAACACATTTGTTCCAAATTTCCTAGTCGGATTTTCCAAAAATCCCGGTGGAAATTTGCGGACAAAGGTCCCGTGTGTGGGGATTTGACAGGGAAAGAAGAAAACGGTATAATAAACATGATCCTTGCTGGTTGACTGAAGGTCATATCAATGATCGTTTAGCTGCGCACCCGAAAAGCCTTCCCCCTCGGGGGAAGGTGCTTAAGTAGCGCACACTGGGGCGGATGAGGGGCCACCGTACCAAAGGTTTTCATCCCAGGCAAACAGGAGTAATTTGTTGGAAATTCTCCATTTTTTTACTGCTGCGGTAATTGCCACGTTTCCCCCCTCATCCGTCACGGCTTCGCCGTGCCACCTTCCCCCGAGGGGGAAGGTTTTGGGGCGTAAACTACCATTTACCGGTATATTGTCTGCGTATTTGTTTCCTATTTCCCACAGGAGGTGTTTGACTTGAAGATCCAATTTATCGGCGCGGCCCATGAGGTTACCGGCAGCTGCACTCTGTTGGAGGTAGGCGGCCGGTACTATCTGGTGGACTGCGGTATGGAGCAGGGGGTGGACGTGTTTCAGAATGTGTCCCTGCCGGTCCCGGCGGGGGCCATCGAGGCGGTGTTCCTGACCCATGCCCACATTGACCATTCCGGTATGCTGCCCAAGCTTTGCCGGGATGGCTTCAGAGGACAGATCTACGCCACCGGGGCCACCTGCAGCCTGTGTTCCATCATGCTTCAGGACTCGGCTCACATTCAGGAATCCGAGGTCCAGTGGCGCAACCGCAAGGCCCAGCGGGCAGGAGAGCCTCTGCTGGAGCCCACCTACACCGTTGCCGACGCCATGGCCGCCATCCGGCTGCTGCGGCCCTGCCATTACGGGGAAGTACTCCGGGTGGCTGAGGGAATTGACCTGCGGATGACGGATATCGGACACCTGCTTGGCTCTGCCGCCATTGAGCTGTGGCTGACGGAGGGGGAGCAGACCCGGAAGATCGTGTTCAGCGGCGACGTGGGCAACACCGACCGGCCCATCATCCGGGATCCTCAGGCCGTGGAGGAAACGGACTATCTGGTTATCGAGTCCACCTACGGAAACCGGCTCCATCAGCGGGAGCAGGCAGATGTGGTGGCGGAGCTGGCGGGGTACATCCAACAGGCCCTGGACCAGGGCGGCAACCTGGTGATTCCCGCTTTCGCCGTGGGACGGACCCAGGAAATGCTCTATGCCATCCGGGAGATCAAGCAGCGGGGACTGGTGAAGGGCCATGATGGCTTTCCGGTGTATGTGGATTCGCCTCTGGCGGTGGAGGCCACGGGAGTTTTCCTCCAGTGCGGCGAGGAATATTTCGACGAAGAGACGCTGGCGGTGCTGAAGCAGGGGATCAACCCCATCTGGTTCGACGGCCTGCGGCTGTCCGTCACCTCTGAGGATTCCAAGCGGATCAATTTTGATCCGGAGCCTAAGGTGATCCTTTCCGCCAGCGGCATGTGTGAGGCCGGACGGATCCGGCACCATCTGAAATACAACCTGTGGCGCAAAGAGAGCCTGATCCTGTTTGTGGGCTATCAGGCGGAGGGCTCCCTGGGCCGCCGGCTCCAGGACGGCGCGGATTCCGTGAAGCTGTTCGGCGAGGAGATCGCGGTTCATGCCGGGATCGTGTCGCTACACGGCGCCTCCGGTCACGCGGACAGGGAAGGGCTGCTGCGCTGGCTGGACCTCTTCCGGGAAAAACCCAAGCTGGTATTTGTGAACCACGGAGACGAGGAAAACTGCGAGGCCTTCCGTTCCGCCCTGGAGGCCATGGGCTACCATGCCCAGGCGCCCTACAGCGGGACGGAATTCGACCTGCTGACCGGAGCCATGACAGCCTATACCGAAGGGGTCAGGCTGGACCGGACAGAGGCGTTTAAGGGCAGCCAGCGGGCCAGGCAGATCTACGGGGAGCTGCTGGCCGCGGCGGAGGACCTGCTGGCCCTGGTCAAGACCCGCAAGGGGAAAACCAATAAGGACAACGCCAAGCTGACCTCCCAGATCCGCAACCTCATCGAAAAGTGGAAAGAATAGGGGAGAAAGACGCGTACCGCAGGCGCGGCCCGTGGATACCCTTACTTCCCTGAAATGTTCGATATCGTTTCTGTTGAAAATGATCGTTTAGCGTTGGTTGGTTGCACTGGCGCGGGAGCGCCCATGGCTTCCCCCGGGGGGAAGCTGGCATGAAAATCCGCTCTTCGGAACGGATTTTCATGACTGATGAGGAACGGCGATAT
>SFQY01000058.1 GCA_004562395.1 bacterium
CATGAAAATCCGCTCTTCGGAACGGATTTTCATGACTGATGAGGAACGGCGATATGTTCCGAATTTGTATGCATTTCGTTAAAAAGGTACATTGGAAAAGGCTGTACGGTTTCATTTGACTGCATTGCGAATGGTAAGATGTCGCCGTTCCTCATCCGCCCCAGTGTGCGCACTGGGGCACCTTCCCCCGGGGGGAAGGTATTGCCCACTGCGCAGCTAAACGATCATTTATCCATTTTTCAGTCGCAGAATTCGGCGACGCAGCGCTCGTAGGCGGCCACGGGGTCGGCGGCGGCGGTGATGGGGCGGCCCACCACGATGTAGTCGGAGCCGATGGCCTTGGCCTGGGCGGGGGTCATGACCCGCTTCTGGTCGCCCACATCCCCGTCGGCGAAGCGGACGCCGGGGGTCACGGTGAGAAAGCTTTTGCCGCAGCGGTCATGGACCTTACCGGCCTCCAGGGGGGAGCAGACCACGCCGTCCAGTCCGGCCTTCGCGGCGGTCTCGGCATAGTGCATCACCACCTGGTCCATGGGCTCCCGGATCAGCAGGTCCCGCTCCATGGCCTCCTGGTCGGTGGAGGTCAGCTGGGTGACGGCGATCAGCAGGGGCCGGGTGCCGTCGGGCCGGGTCAGGCCCTCCAGAGCGGCCTTCATCATGGCGGTGGTTCCGGCGGCGTGGAGGTTGGTGATATCCACGTCCAGATTGCTCAGCACGGCCATGGCCTTTTTCACGGTGTTGGGAATGTCGTGGAGCTTCAGGTCCAGGAAGATCTTATGGCCCCGGGCCTTGATCTCCCGGACAATGGCCGGACCCTCGGCGTAGTACAGCTCCATGCCGATCTTCACAAAGGGCTTTCTCCCGGTGAATTTATCCAGGAACGCGAAGGTGGCCTCCGCGGAAGAAAAATCGCACGCGACAATGACATCTTTACCCATTTTACTTTGCGCCTCCTATAATATCACTTAAATTGTGGATACGGTATTTTGCCATGACCTCCGGCAGATCCCGGATGATGTCCCGGCAGGCATAGGGATTCACCAGATTGGCGGCTCCCACCTCTACGGCGGTGGCGCCCGCCAGCATCATCTCGATCACGTCCTCGGCGGAGCTGACGCCGCCCATGCCCACCACGGGAATTTTCACGGCGCTGGCCACCTGGTAGACCATCCGAAGGGCCACCGGGAAGATGGCGGGGCCGGAGAAGCCGCCCATTTTGTTGGCAATGATGGGCTTCCGGGTCCGCAGGTCGATGCGCATACCCAGCATGGTGTTGATCAGGCTGATGCCGTCGGCGCCCGCGTTCTCGCAGGCCTTGGCGATGGACACGATATCGGTGACGTTGGGAGACAGCTTGATGATCACGGGCTTGTGGGTCACGGCCTTCACCGCCCGGGTTACCGCCGCGGCGGCCTCCGGCTGGGTGCCGAAGCTCATGCCGCCTCCGTGGACGTTGGGGCAGCTGACGTTGACCTCCAGCCAGCCCACCTGGGGCTCCCGGTCCAGCTTCTGGCAGGTGTAGGCGTACTCCTCCACACTGAAGCCGGACACGTTGGCCATCACCGGCTTGTGAAAGCAGGTTTTCAGCCTGGGCAGCTCTTCGGAAATGACCTTCTCCACCCCGGGATTCTGCAGGCCCACGGCGTTGATCATTCCGCCGCTGGCTTCGGCGATCCGGGGAGTGGGGTTTCCGAACCGGGGCTCCATGGTGGTACCCTTGAAGGAGAAGGTGCCCAGGCAGTTGATATCGTAAAGCTCCGCGTACTCATAGCCGTAGCCGAAGGTACCGGAGGCGGGGATCACGGGGTTTTCCAGCATGATCCCGCACAGATTCACAGTCAATCCTGCCACGCGATCTCCTCCTTTCTCATAACGGGGCCGTCCTTGCAGATGCGCTTGTAGCCCGTGAGGGTTTTGCAGCTGCAGCCCATGCAGGCGCCGAAGCCGCAGCCCATCCGCTCCTCAAAGCTCATCTGGCCGGAGGTTTTGGAGGCCCGGTACACAGCCTTCAGCATGGGCTCCGGGCCGCAGGTGTAGAAATAGGTGTAATCCTCCGGCAGGGCGTGGGTGACGAAGCCCTTTACCCCATAGCTTCCGTCCGCCGTGGTGACGGTGACCCTGCAGCCCAGGGACTTGAATTCGTCCTCGTAGAAAACTTCGCTTTTGGTGTTGAAGCCCAGAACCACGGTCACTTCCCTGCCCTGGGCAATGAGCTTTTTCGCCAGGTGGTACAGGGGTGGAACGCCCACGCCGCCGCCCAGCAGCAGGGGCCGGTCCCCCGCGGGGGTCAGGTCATAGCCGTTGCCCAGGCCGGTGAGCAGGTCCAGCTCCTGGCCGGGGACCATGGCGCGCATTTTTTCGGTGCCCTTGCCCACCGCCTTGTACACGATGGTCAGGGTTTCCCCGTCATAGTCGCACACGGAGATGGGCCGCCGCAGGAACAGCCCTTCCAGCTTGATGTTCACAAACTGTCCCGGGGCGGTGATGGCGGAGGTATCCCCGGACAGAACCATTTTGGAAACGCTGTCCGTCAGGGGGGTGTTGCTGAGAATCTGGAAAATGCTCTGTTTCATGGTTCCTCCTTAACAGTCAGTATGCTGCCGGGGAAAGGATCGGATACGGATGCTCCCTGCCCGGGGGGCTGTGCGAAAGGATCCTTTCCCACGCTGAGCCTGCGCCTTTATCAGGCGTCGATGGTGGAAATGGTCAGGGTGGTTTCCTCCAGCACGTCCAGCAGCACCCGGATGGTATCCAGGGCGGTAAACAAGGTCACATTGTGTTCGGTGGAGATCTGACGGATCTTGATGCCGTCGCCCTCGTTGGCGGCGGGATCCCGGGTATTGATGACGTAGGCGATGTGGCCCTGGCGCAGGGCGTTGGGGATCTCGTCGCTGCCCTCGCTGATCTTCTGTAGCACGTGGGTGCGGATGCCGTTGGCCTTCAGGAACATGGCGGTGCCGATGGTGGCCTCGATGTTGAAGCCCAGCTTGTAGAACCGGCGGATCAGAGGCAGGGCCTCCTCTTTGTCCTTGTCGGCGATGGTGGCAAAGACGGTGCCGTAGTTCTGCAGCTTCATGCCGGAGGCCTGGAGGGCCTTGTATAGGGCACGGGTCATGGTCCGGTCATAGCCGATGGCCTCGCCGGTGGACTTCATCTCCGGAGACAGATAGGCGTCCAGACCCCGGATCTTGTTGAAGGAGAAGACAGGCGCCTTGACGTACCAGCGCTTTTTCTCCTCGGGGTAGATGTCGAAGAAGCCCTGCTCCTTCAGGCTGGTGCCCAGAATGACGTCGGTGGCAATGTCCGCCAGGGAGTAGCCGGTGGCCTTGCTCAGGAAGGGAACGGTCCGGGAGGAACGGGGGTTGACCTCGATGATATAGACGTTGTCGTTCTTGTCCACGATGAACTGGATGTTGAACAGGCCGATGATGCCGATGCCCAGACCCAGCTTCTTGGCGTACTGCAGGATGATGCCCTTGACCTTGTCGGAGATGGAGAAGGAGGGGTAGACGGAGATGGAGTCGCCGGAGTGAACGCCGGTGCGCTCCACCAGCTCCATGATGCCGGGGACAAAGACGTCCCGGCCGTCGCAGATGGCATCAACCTCCACCTCCCGGCCCTCAATATACTTGTCCACCAGCACGGGCTTGTCCTCGTCGATTTCCACGGCGGTGCGCAGGTAGTGGCGCAGCTGGCTCTCATTGGCCACGATCTGCATGGCCCGGCCGCCCAGAACGAAGCTGGGCCGCACCAGCACGGGGTAGCCGATTTCCTTGGCGGCCTCCAGGCCGTCCTCGATTTTCGTAACGGCCCGGCCCTTGGGCTGGGGAATGTTCAGGGTCAGCAGCAGCTTTTCAAAGCTGTCCCTGTTCTCCGCCCGGTCGATGGCGGCGCAGTCGGTGCCGATGATCTTCACCCCCCGGTCCGCCAGAGGCTGGGCCAGGTTGATGGCGGTCTGGCCGCCCAGGGAGGCAATGACGCCGTCTGGCTTCTCAAACTCGATGATGTTCATCACATCCTCGGGAGTCAGAGGCTCGAAGTACAGCTTGTCGGCGGTGGTGTAGTCGGTGGAGACAGTTTCGGGGTTGTTGTTGATGATGATGGCCTCGTACCCGGCCTTGCGGATGGTGGTGACGGCGTGAACCGTGGAGTAGTCGAATTCCACGCCCTGGCCGATGCGGATGGGTCCGGCGCCCAGCACAACGATCTTCTTCTTGTCCGTCAGACGGGAGTCGTTGGTTCCGGTGTAGGAGGAGTAGAGGTAGGGAATATAGACGCCGGAGTGGCAGGTATCCACCATCCGGAACACTGGGAAGACGTTGTGTTCCTTGCGGAAGTCGTAGACCTCCCCCTCGGAGCATTTCCACATCCGGCCGATATACTTGTCGCTGAAGCCCATCTTCTTGGCCTGCAGGAGGATGTCCAGATCCCGGGGGTGGGCCTTCAGGGTCTCCTCCATCACCACGATCCGGCGGATGGCCTCCAGGAAGTAGCTGTCGATCTGGGTGATGGCATGGACCTGCTCCACGGTGATGTCCCGGGCCAGCAGCTCCGCGATGGCGAAGATGTTGTCTGCCCGGAAGGGGCGGATGTATTCCAGCAGCTCCTCGTTGGTCATGTTGTCGAACTTGGAAAGGTAGATGTGCTTGGCGCCGATCTCCAGGGAGCGGATGCCCTTCAGCAGGGCCTCCTCCAGGTTGGCGCCGATGCCCATGACCTCGCCGGTGGCCTTCATCTGGGTGCCCAGGGTGTTCTGGGCGGTGGTGAATTTGTCGAAGGGGAACCGGGGCAGCTTGACGATGACATAGTCCAGGCTGGGCTCAAAGGAGGCGTCGGTGCCCGCCACCTTGATGTCCTCCAGGGCCATGCCCACGGCGATCTTGGCGGTGACCCGGGCGATGGGATAGCCGGAGGCCTTGGAGGCCAGGGCGGAGGACCGGGAGACCCGGGGGTTGACCTCGATGAGGTAGTACTCGGAGGATTCCGGATTCAGAGCGAACTGGACGTTGCAGCCGCCCTCGATCTTCAGCTCCCGGATGATCTTGATGGCGGAGTCGTTGAGCATCTTGAGGTCATGGTCGCTGAGGGTCATGATGGGAGCCACCACCAGGCTGTCGCCGGTGTGGACGCCCACGGGATCGATGTTCTCCATGCCGCAGATGGTGATGGCGTGATCCTTGGAGTCCCGCATGACCTCAAACTCGATTTCCTTGTAGCCCTTGACGGATTTCTCAATCAGCACCTGATGGACCGGGGACAGCTCAAAGGCGTTGAGGCCCACCTCCACCAGCTCCTCCTCGTCGTAGGCAAAGCCGCCGCCGGTGCCGCCCAGGGTAAAGGCGGGGCGCAGCACCACAGGATAGCCGATGCGCTTGGCCGCTTCCTTGGCCTCCTCCAGGGAGTAGGTGATTTCCGAAGGGATGACAGGCTCGCCGATGGACTGGCACAGCTCCTTGAACAGCTCCCGGTCCTCGGCCCGCTCAATGGAGGCGCTGGAGGTGCCCAGCAGCTTCACCCGGCACTCGTTGAGGATGCCCTTTTT
>SFQY01000007.1 GCA_004562395.1 bacterium
ATTTGATCGGCTGCGTTAGACGCGGATATGCAAAACCATTGGTGCGTCGGCGGGGGCAAGCCCCCGCCCTACGTTAGGTGCGAGCGTAAACGATCATTTCGCTGCGTTAAGTCGAGAAGCGTTTCGTAAAAAAAATAATGCACTCCATGTGAAACCTTTCCGGATGATCTTCGTGTATATAGGTGAAAACACTCACATAGAAAGGAAGGGACTTGTAATGGACGACAGCCAGATCGTGGATCTGTTCTTTGCGCGGTCCGAAATGGCCATCAAAGAAACGGATAACAAGTACGGTGGTTACTGCTATAAGATCGCCTACAGCATCCTCGCCAACCGGGAGGATTCCGAGGAAAGCGTCAGTGATGCCTATTTATCCGCGTGGAACATCATTCCTCCCCGCAGACCCGCAAAACTCTCTACATTTTTAGGCAAATTGACCCGGAACATATCCATCGATCGCTGGAGAAAATTAAGCGCGAAGAAACGCGGAAACGGCGAAGCGGATATTGCGTTGGACGAACTGAACGAATGTGTCTCCGGTCAGCAAAGTGTGGAAGATGCCGTCATGCGCAAAGAAGTGATCGCCTGCCTGAACCGTTTCCTGGCCGCACTCCCCGATGACGAGCGTACCGTCTTCTTGTGCCGGTACTGGTATGTAAACTCCATGGAGGAGATCGCGGGCAAGACAGGCTTCTCTGTTGGCAAAATCAAGACCATGCTTCACCGGACACGGGGGAAGCTCGGCAGGCAGCTGGATAAGGAGGAACTCAGATGACGAATTTGGAATTGTTTATGGCTCTGGGCAGCATCAGCTCGGAGAATCTGTCCGGTGCGGAAGAGCTGCAAAATAAGCCCTGTGTCCGCACAAACCGAAAAGTGAAAATGAAGCGGGCTGTGCTGATCGCGGCCGTAATTACTTTGACATTACTGCTGGCAGGATGCGGCATTGCGTACGTACTGCGCTTACAGAATCTCAAGATCGGCAAGCAAGCCATTCCCCAAACACAGTATGATGATTCCGGAAACCAAATCGGTGAGACAGAAGTGGAATTGGACGTACTTTCTATGCAAGGCATCAAGGGCAGTCCCAATTATCTGGCGAATCAGGAGTGGCTTGCCTTTACGCAAAGCTATACATATACCGGAGGGGAATACTGGGAGAGTGAGCCGGAATACTGGGCATACAGCGTTCAGAACCAGGAAATGGTGGACAAGCTGGACGAGATCTGCGCCAAATACGGTCTGAAAATCATCGGGAAGCCGTGGCATGAACATATTGACTGCAATGAATTTCTGAAACTCCTTGGCGTTGACAGCCTGCTGAAACCCAATGCCGATGCAGTCCTTTCCATTCCCGCAGGACGCTTTTTCCCCGGTGGCTCCTTTACCATTTACGGAACGCTGAAGCTTGCGGATACGGATAATCTGTTTACATACCATTGCGTCAAAAAAGATGTGTTTTACGATGTGTTTGGATATGCTGATGCGGATGACCTGTCACAACGAAACTACACAACCACGGACGGTGTGAACCTTCTCCTGCTGGAATCGGATCAAAGTGGAATGATTTTGGCAGACAGGGAGGATTGCTTCTTTACTCTTAGTGTTGACCTGACAGGGGATGCTACATTGGAACAAATTGCGGAATGCTTTGACTTTACTGTCCACACCAATCCACCGGATGCTGCCGCCGCCGATGCCCGGGAGCAGGCCTCCCTGGAAGAAATGAACAGCAGGCAGGGTGATCCCAATATTCTTCGGCGTCCCACCTATGGAGAATACGTTGCGGATTTGATTCAGGGCGATGAGATGTGGCGTTCTATTGACCCCGAATACACACCGCCTTCCAAAGAATACGCTTTCTATGATGTGGATGGAAACGGAACAGAGGAACTGCTCGTTTTCTACAACGGCTACATTGGCAGCGTTGTAGGCATGAAAAACGGAATCACCGATGAAGGAAAGGTCTACCGTTTGGTGCTATGTGAAAACAACGTCTTAGTCGATTGGCCTGAAGGGCCGAATGCTCTCGGAGAATACCGGTATCATATTTTCCGATTTGCCAACGATGGCGACCCGGTTTTCTCGAATCCGAAGGAGCAAAGCATTGTCCGGCTGAAGAAATGCGCGGATGGAACCTGGTGGCGAACCTCCTCCACAGAGCATTATGCCGAATTTGATACTCAGATTACCGAGGAGGAAGCGATGGATATTCTGAACTCCTATAAGCCAATCAATCTGGATACCCGTCCTCTGACAGAATTTGAGGAGCCCCAGTCCTGATGATTACTGGCGGCTTATGTCTATTGTGAGAAACAGATTGTTTCGGCAATCATAACGGTCAGCAAAATACTGTTCGATGCCATATTCGGCAGGTATCGCTCGTTTTTGAGTCAGGCGGCACACCTTATTTCGGGATGTGCCGCCTGTTCTATCTTTTCATTTTCAAAGAATTGTCGTATACTGGTGTCATGATTTTTTGAGCTGCATCGTATTAAGGGCAGAGGACCTCGAATCAAACAAAGGAAGGTGATGGAATTGATGGATGAATATCAGGCACGCAGACTGGTAAACACCTATGCGGACATGATCCTGCGTATCAGCTATCAATATCTGAAGCAAACCTGTGACGCGGAGGATATCTGCCAGACGGTATTTCTAAAATACATAACCCACGACATGACCTTTGACAGTGTTGAGCATGAAAAGGCGTGGATCATCCGCACCGCTGTCAACGCCTGTAAGGATCATGTGAAAAGCTCCTATTTCAGGCGGACGGTGGCACTGGACGAAGCCGCTCAGATCGCGGCTCCGGTGGTGCCGGATACCTGGCTGCTGGACGCTATGAAAAAGCTGCCGGAAAAGTACAGGCTTAGCTTGTACCTGTATTACTATGAAGAATATTCCGCCCGGGAGATAGGGGAAGTTATGGGCGTTAATGAAAGCGCTGTGACCCAGTATCTTTCCCGGGGACGGCGAAAGCTGAGAACACTGATTACCGACGAAGAAAGGAGAATGGCACTGTGAAGCACAATCTCAAATTGGAAATGAAACAGTCCATGGATTCTCTTCGCTTCTCTGACGAGGAGAAGAACGCCATGGTTTATGATCTGCTGGACAGGACCCGTCAGGAGAAGACGAAGAAGCATAGCGGGAGAAAACTTGTCATCCTTGCGCTTGCGGCTTGCCTGGTCCTGACAATGCTTACCGGCGCGGCGGTTTTTACCCGGTGGTCCAGGACCGCCCAAATCCGCTACAATCCCTCTCAGGATGTAAAGGAGCAGGCCCAAAAGAGCGGTCTGTCCGTGATGCTGGAGGAAACCAAGGGGAAGGAGAACCCTAACGAGGTTCTGTCCGTCACCGATCAGGGCGTTACCATCACCGCGGTGCAGAGCATTGTGGATAACTATGGGGCGGAGATTATCTTCCGGATCGAAGGCTTTGATCTGCCTGAGGATAAATTACCCGCTGCCTGGCCCATAGTCAGCATTGACGGAGACAAGCACTTCGGCGGAAGTCAGAGCGGCTGGTTCTTTGATGGCACCACCCGGAATGACAAGGGAGAATGGGTCTACGCCTCCGATGGAAGTCCAGTTAAATACGATGACACCCAGCCTTTCAGCCCCGCGATTTTGGATTATGTGGCCGATGACGGAAGCCTGGAATACATCTACACCATCAGCTTTGAAAAAACCGATGGCTGGCATATGGGAAAGGAAATCGTATTTTCCTTCCAAAGCATCGATTTCCAGTCTGAAAAGAAGGCCGGTATGCCGGAACCCCAGGTAGAGGGCAACTGGGAACTGAAGTGGACCCTGACCGGCACCAGCGACAGCGTCACCATCACACCCAATGCCAAAATCGGTGACAGCGATGTGATCCTGTTGGATGCGGAGATTGGCCAGAAGACCATCCGCGCCCGTTATCAGCTGAAAGATTACTGGGAGGGCTGGGATGAAATGGAGGAGTTTCCTCAGGCCCTTTGGGGTGTCCGTATGAAGGACGGCAGTGAGCATATGTGCGGTGGCGGCACCTCCGGCTTTGAGGATGAGGAGAATATGATCTACTTTACGGAGTTCGATATATTCGATGCCATTCTGGATATCAGTCAGGTGGAATCTCTGATGTTCCGCAAGGGCTTGGAGATGGACGGCAATGGGAAACCCACCATTCAGACCTTCTATTACATCCCTGTTTCCGTAGACTGAATGGCTTGCAATCAGGAAGGGTACCTGCGGACTTCCTTTCCTTCACCGGAGCAGCTTCCGGTGCGGTTATGAAAGACGGCAGCCGGGGGAGGATTAGGAACAAGGAATTTGCGGAAGCTGTCGATCCTGACTGGGCAGAGGATGTCCTTCTGGCTGACGGCAAGAAGACAGCGGGCCCTCATATGTGAATGATCGTTCCTTATTTGCAATCGCAAGAATTATCACGCAGGAGCTGTTTGGTTCTTGCGTGATTTTTTATAAATATTTGTGCTTATCAACTGTTAACGCAGCAAAATGATCGTTTAGCGTCCCCAAGGCCCCCTCTGACGAGGGGGCAGTCAGCGAAGCTGACTGGGGGAGAGAAAGCCTGAAAGCTTTCGCATTCCTGGTAAATACAGGAAAAGACGGAACATATTCTCTCCCTCAGTTGCTTCGCGACAGCTCCCTCATCAGAGGGAGCCTTGTACGTTCACAGCAACCATCGAAACGAAAACGATCATTTAGCGGCGCAGTGGTTAATGCCTTCTCCGAGAGGAAGGTTTTTTGGGTGCGGCGGAAAAGGATCCTTTATCGAAACCCTTAAGTAGGCGGCATCTGGAACCTCGCGTTTTTCCGGAATCTGTGCTATGATACGGGCAAAAGGGAATCCATCCGGAAACAGAAAAAATTTTTTGAAAAACACGCAAGGAAAGCCGGTTTTTTTCTAGTAGACAGGTGAAGGGAACAATGCAAGAGAAAAGGAGGCACCTTCCATGGAGGACAAGGAAATCATAGACCTGTATTTTGACCGGTCGGAGACGGCCATCTCCCAGACGGCGGTAAAATACGGAAATTACTGCTATCACATTGCCTACAACATCCTCTCCGATCGGGAGGATTCGGAGGAAAGCGTGAACGATACGTATTTGGCGGCCTGGAACAATATGCCGCCCCGGCGGCCCAATGTTCTGTCGGCGTTTCTGGGGAAGCTCACCAGGTACATCTCCCTGGACCGCTGGAAAGCCCGTACCGCCTATAAGCGAGGCGGCGGGGAAGTGGCCCTGAGTCTGGAGGAGCTGGAAGAATGTCTCCCCGGCGGGGAAAATCCGGAGAAGGCCTTTGCAAAAAAGGAATTGCTTCGCTGCATCAATGGCTTCCTGGAAGCCCTGCCGGAGACGGAGCGGAAGGTGTTCGTCCGCCGTTACTGGTATCTGGATTCCACTCAGGATATTGCGCAGCGCTTCGGGTTCTCCCAAAGCAAGGTTACCGCCATGCTTCATAGGATCCGTGGAAAGCTGCGCAAGCGGCTGGAAAAGGAGGGACTGCAATGACTGCTATGGATTTGCTGGAGACCATTGGTTCCATTAAGGATCAATACATACTGGAAGCGAGCAGCGGCGCCCACTCCAAAAGGCATATTTCGATTCGCAGAACACTGCTGATCGCGGCGGTTGTCGCGCTGATGCTGCTTCTGGTGGGATGCGCGGTTATCTACGTTCTGAGAATGCAGGATATGAAGGTGGGGGAATACCGCTTCTATGTGCCCACGGAGTATGACGAGAACGGCAATGTGATTCCGGTGGAAAGTCAGGAACCCATTACGCTGCTCTCCCTGCAGGGAACCAATATGGAAGCGCTTGCGGAATGGGTGGCATTTACCAATACATACGATCAGGATTTGTCGGTCGCACACGAAGCAGACATGGCGGCCAAAGCCGGCTCACCCTGGGACATTCCTGAAAACTACCAGCTTACATACGGCTGTTACAGTCAGGAAATGGTGGACAAGCTGAATGAGATTGTGGAGAAATATGATCTGAAGCTGCTTTCAAGCTACATTCCCCTCAATTATTATGAAAACAGTGTTCTGCTGAATTCTCTCGGACTGAATGGATTGGTCTATGCCAACCCCAATGTTCAGGTAGAATATTGGGATGGAGATTTCCATTTGGAGGGAACCTTTGATCTGAATATGTACATCAGCATGGACATGGGGGATTGGAAATGGGAACGGGGCTCTGCCAGCTTCCGGTATTCTCTGAAGGATTATTTTGATTCCCTAACCGGCTGCATGCTGGAATCCATCGACTATACCCAATGGGACTATACCCGCAAGGACGGAGAAAAAGTGCTGCTGGTTCTGAGCGAGGGAACTGCCCGGATTTACGCGAACCTGCCGGATGCGTTTATTTCCATTTCTCTGGACCCGGTGATCTGGGTGGACGGCGAAAAGGTTCCAATGACACAGACTGCCTTGGAGCAATTCGCGGAACTGTTTGACCTGTCTGTCAAACCTCAGCCTACCACTATGGAGCAGGTAGAAAAACAGAAAGCAGACGCCCAGGCGCAATATGAAGCGGAAAGAGCGGAAGCCAGGGCAGAGCATGAAGCAAAGTACATCACAGGATATCAGGAATTTGTGGATTACCGGCTGAAAACCATGCCCAACCCCGAAGAAATGTCTTATATCCTGTATGATGTGAACGGGGACGGTGTTGAGGAACTGGTCATCAACGGCTTGGATATTCTCTCCATCAGGGACGGACAGTCCTACAAGTATTTTGATCTCAACAGTACCGGAGTAGTCATTGCACGATTCCAGCCATGCGAAGGGAATATCTTCGAAGTCTATTGTGAAGATTGGGGCATGTACCAGCATTACTTCTATCAGGCAAACGCGGAATCTGCGTCCTTTCTTACCGGTGTGACCTATAACGCCGTGGAAGATGCTTGGTATTTGATCCTGAAAGATGGGGTTGGCACAGAAAGCAGGCAGCCGACCACAGCGGAAGAGGCCCGGAAAATCGTGGATTCCTACACCCGGATTGACTTTGACTGGCTGCCGCTGAAGAAATTTGGGGAACCGGTTGTAAGCCTGAACTACACCGATCCCTATGCAAAATATATTGCCAATAAGCTGGACAGGTATGACAATGCGGAAAATTACGAATATACCCTGATGGATGTCAACGGCGATGGCGTTGATGAACTGATCACCCGGGAAGAAGCCCATAAAACAGACGGAACAGCGTATCCGATTCTGTGCATCCACTCCATTCGCGATAGCAAGCTGTGGGATATGAACATGGGAACCTTTGCCTATGTCTGTGAGGGCGGAATCCTGGAGGAAACCCTTGATTTTCTGGAGGATGATGACCGCGGGGAATACTGGCAGTATTACCGCTGTACCGAAAACGGCGCGGAACCTATCGAAAAAATCGTGCGTGACCCCTATACACTGTATTGGGGCCGTGTACAGGCCGGAAAAGACGGGAGAACCGTTACCGAGGAGGAGGCCATGTCGGTTCTGAATTCGTATAAACGAATCGAATTGGATATGAAGCCATTCCCGGAGTACCCTCTGACGTAAACGCAATTCATCCATTGAAAAATTCGCCGAATTGTACGGCCTCGGCCGGAAGGCTGCATTCACCAGAGCTTGGGGCAGCGCCTCAGCGGGCAGAATAATTGTGGAAGCGGAAGGAATGTTCTTCGCTGGTAAAAATGATTGTTTACGCTTGCACCCATAACCTTCCCCCTCGGGGCAATGTCATCAACTTAAGCGCCAAGGTGCCGTTTACCACTGTCATTGCGAGGAGCGCAGCGACGTGGCAATCCGTTTTCTCCTTGGTAACATGTAGAAAATCGTGACGTTGTAAGGGGAACGGATTGCCACGCCAGTGTGCGCACTGGCTCGCAATGACAGGGAAAACAGGGCCTGGTTCCTTAAGTTGATGACATTGCCCCTCGGGGGAAGGTGCCCCAGCGCGCACGCTGGGGCGGATGAGGGACTGACGTGCCGAACATTTTCTCCGTACCAAAACAGAAGTACAGGGTCGAAAGTATCCCTTTTTATCGTTACCATCTCAGAAATCTCTACGTTCTCCCCTCATCCGTCACGGCTTCGCCGTGCCACCTTCCCCCGAGGATGCGAATCAATAGTTGAAACACCGAAATCACGCTGTCATTCCGAGAAGTAGCGCACACTGGCGTGGGAATCCCCTGGTTTAGAGGGGAAACGTAACTTTTCTAGCGTTTTAAGCCTTTTTCAACTATTGATTCGCATCCGAGGGGGAAGGTTTTTCGGGTGCAACGATAAACGATCATTTCCCTAAGTCAGCAGTCTCTTGCGGGCGGTGGTATCATGCGCTTTTTTTCAAAAAACGGTGACAGGTTTCCTTCCTTTCCGTATATACAAGTGAAGGGCAATAAAAAATGAAAGGAGTGTTTGTATGGAAGACAACCAGATCATTGATTTGTATTTCCAGCGGTCTGAACAGGCCATCGAGCAGACAGATGCCAAGTACGGCAGCTACTGCTTCCGGATCGCCTATCAAATCCTTACAAACAGGGAAGATGCCGAAGAAAGCGTAAACGATACTTATCTCGCGGCCTGGGATACCATGCCGCCCCACCGGCCGCCGCTGCTTTCGGCATTCCTGGGCAGAATCACCCGCAATCTTTCCATCGACCGGTGGCGGTCCCAAAACGCGGAAAAGCGGGGGAAGGGGGAATTCCCCCTCTGTCTGGATGAACTGGCGGGCTGCGTATCCGGGGAGCCGGGCATTGAACAGAAGGAGATTGCCAAAGAGACGGTGGCCCTGCTGAACCGCTTCCTGCTGGAACGGCCGGAAACGGAGCGGAAGGTGTTCCTGTGCCGCTATTGGTACATGGATTCCGTCCAGGAGATTTCCGAGGCCTTCGGATTCAGCCAGACGAAGGTCACCACCATGCTGTACCGTACCCGAAACAAATTACGCAAAGCGCTTGAAAAGGAGGGACTGCTATGACCGCGATGGAACTGATGACCTGTATCGGCCAGGTGAAGGGGGAGCTCGTGCTGGAAGCCCGAAACATGCCGGCTCCCGGGATGAAAAGACCGCGCCGCGGGGTGAAACGGGCCCTGCTGATTGCCGCGGTTATCTCGCTGCTGCTGCTTCTGGTTGGCTGCGGGGTGGTATACGTGCTTCAAATGAAGAACCTGAAGGTCGGGCAGCGGGAAACCACAAGGCATGTGTTCGATGAATACCACCGTGAGGTCATCGGCGAGGAAACCGTCCCGCAGCAGGTGCTGACCTTAAGCGGACTGAAGGGAAGCCCCAGCTATCAGGCGGCGAAGGAATGGTTTGACTTTCAGCAAAGCTATGACCCCGACGGGACCATCCGGAAAGAGGCGTTTCAGGGAGATCCGGAAGTAGAGTTTCCGGATACCTACTGGACCTACCGCACATATTCCCGGGAGATGGTGGATAAGCTGCAGGAGCTGGCCGGGAAATACGGCCTGAAGCTGCTGGGGGCGCCCATGGAATTTACGTCCATGAGCGGCTTCACCCGCGCGGTGGGTATTGACCATGTTCTGCTGCCGGACAGTGAGGTTTCCGCGTATCTGGACGGCGGCGACTGCTACCCGGCAGGGAATTTCAACATCAGCATGGATTTGAATATGCCCGAAGGGGAGGGGATGTGGCCATACACCATACATGCCCGGCTTGTCTATTGCCGCCAGGACTGCCTGAGTACGGAATTTGAGTATCTGGATCTGGAACAGGATTGGAAGGAATGGAGCTATACCACGGCTTCCGGCGCCACCGTGCTGATCCTCCGGGCTCCCGAAGGGGAGGCTTATCTGTTCTGCGACTGCTCTGACGCGATTTTGACGGTTCATTTCGAGGCCGGGTTCAATCCCCTGACCGATATCCCGGATTTTGTGCCGGAGTGGATGACCGACCGGCAGGTGGAACAGGTGGCGGACGCCATTGACTTTACCATCCGTCCCCAGCTGCCGGACCCCGACGCGGCAGTGGTCACCGGACACACCCCCGGCTGGGAGATCGAAACCAAGAACGTGTATTTTGACGGTTCCTTTGGGTGGCTGGTGTTCCATCTGACGGCTCCGGAGGGAACGGCACTGCCCGGGGGAGACGGGGAGTATGTCTATCCGGACAACACGGACCATGAGATCCTGATCCCGGATGCCGGAGAATTGGGCAGTAATTTCTGGACCTTCTATTCGGAGGATGACGGGGACGGCTTGGAAAACACCACGGATCTGGTCTATATCTTCGGCCTGGAAACCATCGATGATCCGGATTTCCCCATGGAGGCCAACTGGAACGCCCACATCGAAGACCTGACCGCGAGTTATATGGAGGGGCGAAGAGATGTGGAAAAAATCATCGCGGAAGGGGTCTGGGAACCGGAATTCAGCTTTATGGGCTGTGATACCCGCCGGATCGAATGCCTTCGGGAGCCTTTGACCGTTTCCTCTGACCAGTTCAAGGGAACCATCGAATCCTTCCAGCTGCGCAGTCTGGGCGCCGTCATCACCGTCGCGGAGGGCAGCGGGGACTGTGGGTTCCTGGACGCGGTGGCGGTTCTGAAGGACGGAACGGAGATCCCCATGTCGGTGGGAGACAGCGAGGGGAGAACCATCCGCAGACTGGCGGACCGCCCCATTGATCTGGACCAGGTTTCCGCCGTCCGCCTGCCCGACGGAACGGAACTGCCGGTACCCCAGGCGTAAAAGAAGCCCTGCAAATGAATCTAAATGATCGTTTACGCTCCGAAGGTTGCTGTGAACGTACAAGGCTCCCTCTGATGAGGGAGCTGTCGCGAAGCGACTGAGGGAGAGAAAATGTTCCGTGCTGACAGCCCCCTCGTCAGAGGGGGCCGTTGGGCCGCTAAACGATCATTCAGCGCGTTTTTATGCTTTCGAAGGCAGCCTGCTTCCTGTTTGGGGAGCAGGCTCTTTTTTATGGGGAAACCATTGGTTTCTTAAGAAATGATAAACATTGGTTTTCTGCCTTGACAGAATAGGTTTAATGTGTTAAACTTACTCTCGTAAGGTTTAATGCATTAAATCCGTTTTTGAAAACAGGAGGTAACCATATGATCTATTCTCCCCTTTGTACACTTCTGGCGGCCATGGCAATCTCCGTCCTTGCCGCCTGCGGTATCCGCTGATCCACATAAACAACAGAAAGGATGACTCAATCAATGAAACGGAATAAACTGGGTCTTGCGGCGGCGCTGCTGACCCTCACTTTATTGGCCGGCTGCGCTTCCAATTCTGCCGCGCCGGAATCGGAAACCACCGCCAAAGCCCTTCCGGAGACAACCGCCGCGGTCCCGGAAACAGTCGCCGCGGTCCCGGAAACAACGGTTTCCGTGGTAACCCCCGGGGAAACGGAGGCCGCTCAGAGCCCTGCCGCCGAAAGCGCCCCCTTCGCGGTGGAAATCACGCCGGTCATCACGGGGCAGCAGAATCAGGTGACCGTTGCCACCGCCGATGAATTTCTGGCTGCCATCGCTCCCAATACCGAGATCATTCTGAACGCGGAGCTGATCGATCTGAGTGAAGCCTCTGGATACGGTGAGACCGACGGAGAATACTATTACTGGGATGAAGGCTACGACGGTCCTGAGCTGCGCATCGCCAATGTATCCAATCTGACCATCCGGGGCAGCGGAGAGACTCACGACGCCAATGTGCTGTCCTCCGTTCCCAGATACGCCTATGTTCTCACCTTTGAAAACTGCAGCAATATCCACACGGTCGGATTCACCGCCGGACACACCAAGGAGCCGGGCTCCTGTATGGGCGGCGTGCTGTGCTTCCGGAACAGCCAGGATGTTCTGGTGGAGGACTGCGGCCTGTTCGGCTGCGGCACCCTGGGTGTCATGGGGGAGAGCAGCAAAAAGATGCAGATCGTAAACAATGAAATCTATGAGTGCAGCATCGGCGGCGTGGAGTTTACCAACTGCGACGAAGTAAATGTGGACGGCAACACCTTCCGGGATCTGGGCGGACCGGTTTTCCGGATCTATAGCTGCGGAACCATCACCTGCAATGGGGAACCGGCGGTTCCTTTTCAGTAACGCATCCTGACCATTCAAAAGAAGGAAGGAGTTTATCATCATGGACGCTCCGAAAATTTTTGAAAGCGAATACCGGTTCTGTCTGCTGCTGTGGGAGCATGAGCCGGTGAATTCCACCAAACTGGTTGCTCTGTGCAAGGACCAGCTGGGCTGGTCGAAGGCCACGACCTACACGGTCATCCGCAGATTGGCCCAGCGGGGTGTGATCCAGAATGAAAACACAATCGTTTCTTCTTTGATTTCCAAGGAAGAGGCCCAGCGCTCCCGGCTTGAGGAAATGGTTGACGAAACCTTCGAGGGGTCCATGCCTGCCTTCATCGCCGCCTTCTCCAAGAGTAAGAAACTGACGAAAAATGAGGTCAATCAGCTTCAGGCCCTGATTGACAGCTTTCAGGAGGACTAGGCTATGAGCAACTTCTTTCAAACCCTGCTGACCACCAGCTTTCACGGAAGCATTGTGATCCTTGTGGTCCTGCTTCTGCGGCTGGTGCTGCGAAAGGCTCCCAAGAAATTCATCTGTATGCTGTGGATGCTGGCCGGAATTCGGCTCCTGCTGCCCATCCCCATTGAGAGCGCCTTCAGTCTTCAGCCCCCGGCCATACAAATCACGATTCCTGCCTGGCTTTCCGCTGTGTTTCCGTTTGTTTGGGTTGCGATGGCGGTGATCATCGGCGCCTACAGCGTGGCCTCTTACATCCATCTGCGGCGCAAGGTGCTGGATGCCGTGAAGGTCCCCGGCGGCTGGGAATCCGACCGGATCGAAACCGCCTTTGTTCTGGGGTTCATCAAGCCGAAAATCTACATTCCCACCGGCATGTCCGGGGAGACCCGCAAGCAGATCCTTGCCCACGAGCGGACCCATCTGGACAAGGGAGATCACTGGATCAAAATGATCGGCTTCCTGGCACTGGCCCTGCACTGGTTCAATCCCCTGGTATGGGTCAGCTACATACTTCTGTGCAAGGACATTGAGATGGCCTGCGACGAGCGGGTGGTGCAGTTTATGGAGCTGGAGGAGCGAAAGGCCTATTCTTCGGCGCTGCTCCGGTGCAGCACCAACCGGGCCCACTACGCGGCCTGCCCCGTGGCCTTCGGGGAGATCAGCGTGAAGTACCGGATCAAATCCATTCTCAATTACCGCAAGCCCGGCTTCTGGATCAGCCTGCTGGCTGTGCTTGCTTTTGTGTTTGTCTGCGTGTGTCTCATGACCAGCCCCCAAACCAAAGTGGAGGTGCCGGTGGACGCGGATGTTCCGCTGCGGGAAATCAGCCGGCAGGACCCTGTGGCGTTTACCCCCGCGGTGCTGCCGGAATCCGAGCCGAATCCCGACTGGGGTCTGGATGTGATTATGGATGCATCCTCACCCACAGGCGGCACCCTGGTATATGTGGTTGAGGAGCGGTTCGCGGCGGCTTCGGGACGGATCTCCATGTCCGACACCTGTCTGCAGCGCTGGAACGGAACGGACTGGGAGTCCGTAGGGCCTGTCCAGTTTGAAATACAGAGCATCGGTTTTGCCCAGAGCCGGCACACGGTGGTGGAATACATGCCCATGGAACTGGACTGGGAGCTGAGCTGCGGCTCCCTGCCTGCGGGAGATTATCGGATCTGCCAGACCATTCAAAGCGTCAGTGATTCCGCTACCTTCCGGGCCGCCTTCCACATCTATCGGGAGGAGCTGCCCTCCGACCAGGAGGCGGCGCTGGACCGCTGCGAGAAGGCCCTGTCCGCCCTGTCCGGCAGCCAGGCCTACTCCGTTCTGCTGTCCGACACCGGCCCTGACGGGGAGGTCTACCCTGTAAAACGGATCACCAAGAGCGGCGGCGCGGTCCGTGTGGACCACTATATGGGAGATTACTGCGTCTCCAGCAGCAACTCCGAAAACGCGGTTTACAGCGCCACCGGCTGGGATACCCCCTTCCGGGTGGATCAGAACCGGCAGTTCCTGTTCCCGGAGGGCCAGTCGATGATCCATCAGGAGGAAATCACCTTCTGCTCCGTTTGGGCGGACTACAAGGGGACGGCCTACCGGGGAACCGACACCTTCCGGTTCTATGAGGACGGCACCCTGAAATCCGTGGACCGGCTGGTGCAGACCCTGGACGCCGGCGGAGCCGTAACCGCGTCCCGGGTGCAGCGTCTGGAAAGTGAGAACCAGCCGAATATGAACTACTCCGACTATATTTCCAGTGCCGGTTCTTACAAGATGAATAACGCCTTCGAAGCGTCCAATGATTCTGCCTGGGGAATCTTCTTCCGGGTGGATGATGACCTGCTGTCCCCCAACGGCGGCGAGGTCTGGATTTCCACCGATGCAGTGGGTGTATCCAATTACACCACCGACGGAACTTATTGGCTGGAAAAGAAGGTGGGAAATGACTGGAAGCGCCTGGGCGGCGAGGATACTCAGGCCAGCTGGGGGGAGGAAACGATCCGGATCGTCAGCCAGACCGCCATGCGTCAGGTTGATTGGTCCTCGGTCTACGGCAGCCTGGAGCCCGGCGTCTACCGAATGGGCAAGCGCTTCTATCAGGGATCGGAATCCATTATTCAGTTTGCGGAATTCGCCATTTACCAGACCGGCGGTGTCTTTGGAGAAGGGGGCGAGGAAGCTCTGGCCCGGGTGGACGCGGCGATCGCAAAACTCCAGAGCGGCAATTACCGGGTGGAGCAATATGAGTCCAGCTACAGTTCCTACGAAGACAGGGAGCGTATGACCGAAGTGCTTTGGAAGTATGGCGATACTATGGTGGAGGATTTCTATAATAAGGTAGAAAGCTATTCCCACAGCGCGGTAACGCAGCCCGGTGATTTCGGTTACGGTGACTGGTTCAAGCGCAGCTACTTCGAATCCGAGTATGACTCCGTTTACTTCCCGGCGGGGTACGGCCTGATCAGCGACCGGGAGATCCGGCTGGTCTATTCCTATTCCCGGGACGCGGCGGACAATCCCTGCACTTTGTTCACCTACCGGTTTGACGAAAACGGGAATCTGACGGAAATCGATCGGGAATCCTGCGACAGCATGTGGGCCGGCTATGTGACCCGCTATGTTGTCACCGACACCCCGGAAAGCGAAATTCAGGCCTGGGTTGAGGCAAAGAAGTCAGAACAGGGATAATTGCCAAAGGCCCGGAGACAATGTCCGTCTCCGGGCCTGATGCATGTTTGCCCGTCCTGGGAGGGGTACGGCGGAAAGCTCGGATGAACGGTTCCCTTTTTCTGAAAAAATGGTATTATGGGTGTGAGGTTTTCCCCGGAAAATCGGTCTATCAGGGTGAGGAACCAAAAGAATAAGCGAGGTGACCCCAAGTGGAAGACAGTAAAATTCTGGAACTGTTCTTCGCCAGAAACGAAGACGCCATCCGCCATACGGACGATACCTACGGACGGCGGCTCTTTGCTCTGGCGGACAACATCGTCCGAAACGATCAGGATGCCGAGGAAAGCGTCAGCGATACCTATATGCGGGCCTGGGATACGATTCCTCCCCAGAAGCCCCAGCATTTCTTTGCGTACCTGGCCAAGATCTGCCGGAATTTCGCCCTGAAGAAGCTGGACTGGAAGAACGCGGCCAAACGCAAAGCCGAGGTGGTCAGTCTGACCCAGGAGATGGAGGCGTGCATTCCCGACAGCACCCGGGACCGGGAGATGGAGGCGAAGGAGCTGGGAATGCTGCTGGACCGTTTCCTGCGGACCCTGACGCCGGAAAACCAGATGGTTTTTCTGCGCCGGTACTGGTATGTGGATACCATCGCGGAAATCGCGGTCCGGTATGGCATCAGCGAAAGCGCCGTCCAGATGCGGCTGAACCGAACCAGAGCAAGGCTCTGCACGTACCTTGAAAAGGAGGGAATCCGGGTATGAACGGAAAGGATATTTTTTTGGGCCTGAAATATGTGGGGGACGATCTGATCGAGCTGGCGGAATACGGACGGTTTCCCACGGCCGCGGAAAAGGAAAAACAGAAAAAGACCGCCCGCCCCACAATCCGCAGACCCCTGCTGATCGCGGCGCTGATTGCCATGCTCCTGCTCCTGGTGGGCTGCGCGGTGGCGTATGTCCTGAGTATTCAGGATATGAAGGTTGGTGAACAGCAGGAAATCTACCAGGACTTTTCCGCGGATGGCCGGGAGTACCTGGGGGAGAAAACCGTTACGCAGCAGGTGCTGACGCTCGCGGGAATTAAGGGCAGTCCAAGCTATCAAGCCGCGCAGGAATGGTTTGACTTTAAGCAAGAATATGATCCTGACCACTCCATTATCGTTAGTCTCATGAGCGAAGGCAATGTCCCGGACTATCCAATCGAATACAGCGCCTACAATATTTACTCTCAGGAAATGAAGGATAAGCTGGATGAGATCGTGGACAAGTATGATTTAAAACTCATTGGTGGGCCCGTTTCCTTCCGGACTACGAAACTGTTGTGCAAAGCCCTGGGAATGGAGGACATTCTTGTACCCGGCAGTGAAGCTACCATGAGAATCAACAGTGCGGGGTACCGGGAATGTGGAAATCTGACATTGGACTTTGATATCAATGTCCCTGGAGAAAAGGATACCCCGGCAGAGGAAACCCAATGCTCCTTATACTACCGGAAAAAGGACTGCTTTACGGAAGAGGTCATCGGGCTTAATGAGATCAGCGACTGGAAGGAATGGAACTATACCACAAAGTCCGGCGCTGATGTGCTGATTCTCCGGTCATCTTCTGACTGGCGGGGATGGATCATCTGCGATATGCCGGAGTATACGGCAACGCTCCGAATAGAAGCCATTGACGAGGTTTATATCAGTGACGAAGCCGGCAATACCATCGTTCAGCGTACGGAAATGACAGACCGGCAGATAGAATTGCTGACAGATGCCATTGACTTCTCCATCGAACCGAAGCTGGTGGAAGGATATGAAAGTCTTGATGATGGAGCCGTTGGCTCCGGGGAGAAGATCAATGGCTATTCCATTGAGTTGAAGTCCGCCGTGACCGATGGGCAGATCGCCTACATCACCCTGGGGATCACCGCTCCGGAGGGTGTGACGCTGATCGACTCTGACATCTCCGATTATATGCTGACCCACGGCAACACATGGGGGTTCTTTGAGCCGGTCACCGAGGGCCTGAATAAGACCGGAGGTTCAAACGGTTGGTGCGAGGATGATGGGGATGGGCTGAGCAATACCCTGAACTATGTGCTGGAGGTAACGCCGGACTGCGAGAATGGTCAGATGCCCTTCGCTCCGGGAAATGTCTGGAACCTCTACTGGGAGGATATCTACAGCAGCTATTGGGACGAAGAAAATATCAAACAGCAGGAAAATCTGATAGCTGAGGGTACCTGGAGCTTTGATGTCGTCTTTGAGGGGAAGCCCATTGGGGAACTGGAACTGATCCGGGAACCCGTCACAGTCAAGGCAGTCTACGGTTGGGACCTGGACGGAAACGATGTTTCCAAAGAAACCCGGATCACATCCTTCCTCCTGCGCTCCCTCAGCGCGACCGTTTTCTGCGACATGGAGAACGCCGCTCCGGATTTCCTGACCAACCGCGAACGCTGCATTTATGTGGTGCTGAAGGACGGAAGCCGGATTTCCCTGCACAGCGAAAGTGCCAGTCCCGGAAAGCAAAATCTGACAGCGGATTGTCCCATTGCGCTTGATCAGGTGGACTACGTCCTTCTGGCAGACGGTACCAGACTCACGGTTCCTGCAGAAGGGGAAAATCCATAATTCGCTGTGACGATTCCGTGGGGGAAAAGTCATCAGTAAAGCGTTTCCGAATGAATTTCGGATGCGACGGGAAGGCAAATAAGAGCCTGCCTCCGATGGATCGGAGGCAGGCTCTTTGGGTTTCGGCATGGGCACGGGATTCCATGGATTCCGTTTCCTTCAGCGGGAAAGGCACATGGCCTGTGCCATCATAGGGCAGTGCCGCCCACGTAAGGATTCTGCTGACCGGTTCTTAACGGCGGCAATATCCGATGGGGCGGAGAAGTAACAATATCCGCCGCGGGGCTGAAGAAAAGCCACTGTTTTCCCGGGTTTTCGCGGGGAATCGGGACAGGGGAGGAAGGAGGCGCATAGAATGCTCCGGAGGTGACTTCCATGAACGGATGCGAACTGACGGCCTC
Organism: bacterium; assembly: GCA_004562395.1. GTDB lineage: Bacteria > Bacillota > Clostridia > Oscillospirales > Oscillospiraceae > Faecousia. The sequence continues at coordinate 18,193 of SFQY01000007.1, forward strand.
CGTCACCGCCCTGGCAAACGCCATCGCCTGCCGGATGAATCCCGAAGAGCTGACCCTTCTGGCGGCGGTGCTGACCCAGCTGGGAGATACCCTCAATACCATCGCCCTCCGGCGGAGCCTGTGCGAAAACACCCCGGCATCCGGCCAATGAGCCGGGTGCCTGCACCCGGAACGCATTCGGGCCGGGCAGCAGCCGGAAAACCTGTTTTCCTGCACAATTCTGCTTCCCGAAAAGCTTTGAAGAATGTGAGTTTCTACCAAAATCCGTCCCTATTTTTGTGCGGCTTGGCGATTGATGGACAGGGTGATCTGTGCTATAATACTTCTGTTCCGGGGTTCCCATGGATCCCGGCCAATGGGCTTTCCCAGCTTCGCGCTGTGACGGCATATACATTATCATAGGAGGAACATAAAATGAAAAAGCTGCTTGCCCTGCTGCTGGCCTGCGTGATGGTTGTTGGCCTGTTTGCCGGCTGCTCCAGTGAGAAACCCGCCGAGACCACCGCTCCCAAGAGCGAAGCCCCGGCTGCCACCGAGCCCGCCAGCGCGGAGACCGAGCCTGCCGAGAAGGCTCCTGAGGACTATACCGGCAACTTGGTGGTCTACTCTCCCCATGACGCCGATCCTCTGAACGCGGGCGTTACCCTGTTCGAACAGAAGTATCCCAATATCAAGGTTGAGGTCATCGCTGCTGGTACCGGCGAGCTGTGCCAGCGTATCGTGGCCGAGTCTGCCAATCCCCAGGGCGACGTCCTGTGGGGCGGCGGAGCCGACACCCTGGCCGCTTACACCGACTACTTCGCTCCTTATGTCTGCGCCAACGATGATGTCATCGGCGAGGCCTACAAGGATGCCGACGATATGTGGATCGGCGAGTCTCCTCTGCCCATGGTCTTCATTTATAACAAGACCATGATCGACGAGGCCGACGTTCCCACCACCTGGGAAGGCCTGTGCGACGAGTCCCTGAAGGGCAAGATCGCCTACGCGTCCCCCGCAAAGTCCGGCTCCGCTTACACCCAGCTTTGCACCATGCTGTTCAGCCAGCCCACGCTGGATGAGGGCTGGGATCTGGTCAGCCGGTTCATCGCCAACCTGGACGGCAAGATTCAGGATTCCTCCGGCAACTGCCACAAGCTGGTGGCCGCCGGTGAGTACACCCTGGGTGTTACCATTGAAAAGTCCGCCGTTCTGTATGCCGACAACCCCGACATCGGCTACGTCTATCCCGAGAAGAACTCTGCCGTTCCCGACGGTGTGGCTCTGATCAAGAACTGCCCCAACGAGGAGAACGCCAAGCTGTTCATCGACTTCGTCACCGGCCTGGAGTGCCAGACCGCGCAGAACAGTGACTGGGCCCGCCGTCCCGTCCGCAGCGACATGACCCCCAAGGGCCTGTGCGAGCTGAGCGAGCTGGATCTTGGCGACTACGACTTCAGCTACGCCGCCAACAACAAGGAATCCATTGTTGAGAAGTGGAATGACCTGACCGTAGGCGGTTAATCCCAATTGCAGCGGAGGGAGTCCCCCAGGGGGACTCCCTCTTTCCAAAAGACCGTGCAGCTGAAAAAAGCCGCCTTTTCGGCGTTTTTTTTGAGTTGCACTGCAGACTTATTCCAGACAGAAGGAGAACATTTTATGAGCAATGAGGTCATCATCAAGGACGCAGTGAAGCGCTACGGCGATTTTACCGCGCTCAACGGCGTTTCCCTGGACATCCGGGAGGGAGAGTTTTTTACGCTTCTGGGTCCCTCCGGCTGCGGCAAGACCACGCTTCTGCGTATGATCGCCGGTTTTAACTCCATTGAAGGCGGCGATTTCTATTTCGGAGAAAAGCGTATCAACGACGTTCCCGCCCATAAGCGGGATATCGGCATGGTGTTCCAGAACTACGCCATTTTCCCCCACCTGACGGTCAGCGAAAATGTGGCCTACGGCCTGAAGGCCCGGAAGGTCCCCAAAAATGAGATCGGCCCCCGGGTGGCCGAGGCTCTGGAGCTGGTGCAGATCGCCCACCTGGCGGACCGGAAGCCCAACGAGCTCTCCGGCGGCCAGCAGCAGCGTGTAGCCCTGGCCCGCGCCTTCGTCATTGAGCCCAGCGTGCTTCTGATGGACGAGCCTCTTTCCAACCTGGACGCCAAGCTGCGGGTGCAGATGCGCTCCGTCATCAAAAAGCTCCAGCGCCGCCTGGGCATCACCACCATTTACGTCACCCACGACCAGGAGGAGGCCCTGGCCATTTCCGACCGGATCGCCGTTATGAAGGAGGGCCGCATCATGCAGATCGGCACCCCCAACGAGATCTACGCCAAGCCCCAGAACCCCTTCGTTGCGGGCTTCATCGGCGTCAGCAATTTCCTGGACTGCCAGGTGGAGGCCGACGGCAGCGGACCCGCCGCAGTCACCATTCAGGGAGAGCTGCAGACCCGGATCCCCGTGAGCCGCGCCTATCACGGCCCCGCCAAGCTCTCCGCCCGGCCGGAGCAGCTCTTCTTCAGCCCGGAGGGTATGCCCGGGGAGATCCTGTTCTCCACCTTCCTGGGGGACTTCATCGAGTACGAGGTCCAGCTGGACAACGGCCAGAGCCTCATTGTCAACGAGTATACCAAGGACACCACCACCGTCCACCGGGACGGGGAGCGGGTCTTCCTGCGCTTTGACCCCGCCCGGGTCAGCCTCTATGAGGCGGAATCCGAGGAGGTGCTTTCGTTGTGAAGCAGAAACGCGCCCAGAAATGGAGGCCCGACTTCTGGTTCTTCACGAAGCTGTTCGTGATCCTGAGCATGTGCCTGTTCATTGTGTATCCCTTCTATACCATCATCACCAAGAGTGTGTTCTCCAACAAGGTGGAGGGTATCACGCTGTATAATTTCGTCCGGTTCTTTACCAAGCCCTACTATTATCAGACCCTGCAGCGGTCGCTGTTCGTGTGTATTGCCACCGTGATCACCACCACCGTCATCGGCGTACCCATCGCCTATCTGATGACCCGGTACAATGTGGCGGGGAAAAAGCTGCTGCACATCTTCATCATCATGTCTTTGATGAGCCCGCCCTTCATCGGCGCCTACTCCTGGATCATTCTGCTGGGCCGCAACGGCCTTCTGGCAAAGCTTTTCGGCCTGATCGGACTGACGGCGCCCACTATCTACGGACGTGACGGCATTGTTTTCGTCTTCACCCTACACCTGTTCCCTTACATCTATCTGTATACCTCCGGCGCCATGAACAGCATCGACAGCTCCCTGGAGGAGGCGGCGGAGAATCTGGGCATGAACAAGCTCAAGCGGATCTGGACCGTCACCCTGCCGGTGATCCTGCCCTCCATTCTGGCAGGCTGCGTCATGGTGTTCATGACCTCCCTGGCGGACTTCGGCACCCCCATGCTGCTGGGCGAGGGCTATACCGTGCTGCCGGTGCTGGTTTACAACGAGTACATGTCCGAAAGCGCCGTCAACCCCTATATGGCCTCGGCACTGTCCGTGATCATTGTGGCCTGCTCGCTGCTGGTGCTGACCTTCCAGAAGCTGGTCATTGACAAGCGCAATTATCAGATGAGTTCCCTGCGGCCGCCTCAGGAGACGGTCCTTCATGGCTGGAAGCGGGTGCTGGTCTCTCTGCCCATTTACATTGTGGTATTCCTGGCCTTCCTGCCCCAGATCGTGGTGGTCTGCCAGTCCTTCGTGGAGCGCAGCTTCTCCGGTGTTGTGAAGGGCATCAACCTGAACAACTACCGGGCGATCCTCTCCCGGCTGGGCACCAATATCCGGAATACCTATGTCTTCTCCCTGGTGGCCATTGTGTTTATCATCGTGCTGGGCATTCTGGTGTCCTACATTCTGGTCCGCAAAAAGGGGAAGGTGGCAAACCTCATCGATACCCTGATCATGTTCCCCTACGTGATCCCCGGCTCCGTCCTCGGTATCGGCCTGATCGTTGCCTTCAACCGCAAGCCCCTGATGCTGGTGGGTACCGCCGCCATCATGATCATCTCCTACATCGTCCGGAAGCTGCCCTACACCGTCCGCTCCGGTTCGGCCTTCCTGTATCAGATGGATCCCAGCGTGGAGGAGGCCTCCATCAACCTGGGTGTCTCTCCCATGAAGACCTTCTTCACCGTCACCGCCCGTATGATGCTGCCGGGCATCATGTCCGGCGCGGTGCTGAGCTGGATCACCTGCATCAATGAGCTGTCCAGCTCCATCATGCTCTATTCCGGCAAAACCTCCACCATCGCCGTGGCCATCTACCAGGAGGTCACCCGTATGAGCGACGGAACCGCCGGCGCCCTGGCCACCATCCTGACGGTGACCACCATTATCTCTCTGCTCATCGTGTTCCGGGCCACAAAGGGGAAGGTGAAGATCGTCTGATGATACGTAATCTGATTTTTGACATGGGCGGCGTGCTGATCCGGTTTGACCGGGAGCTTTTCCTGGACCGGCTGAAGCTGGAAAAGCCGGACCGGCAGCTTCTGATGAACCAGGTGTTTCTGTCCCTGGAATGGGCCAGGATGGACCGGGGCTCCATGACGGAGGACCAGGCGGTGGAAAGCATCTGCGCCAGAGTTCCCCGGCACCTTCATGGGGCCGTGGAGGCCCTGGTCAAGCACTGGGACGAGCCGCTGCTGCCTGTGGAGGGCATGGAGGAGCTGATCCGGGAGCTGAAGGAATCCGGCTACGGGATTTACCTGCTTTCCAACGCCAGCTTCCGCCAGCACGAATACTGGCCCCGGATCGGCGCCAGCCGTTACTTTGACGCTACTCTTATCTCTGCCGACGAAGGACTGGTGAAGCCCCAGCCGGAAATTTACCGCCTTGCCCTGGAGCGCTTCGGTCTGCGCCCGGAAGAATGCTTTTTTATCGACGACCTTCCCGCCAATGTGGAGGGAGCTTCTGTCTGCGGCATTTCCGGGGCGGTGTTTCATGGCAGCGCCGCCGAGCTGCGCCGGGATCTCCGGGCCGCGGGGGTCCGCGTCAGCCTCATCTGAACATCCTGTGCCTCTCCCGGAAGGGAGGGGCACATTTTTGGCTTTTCATCGGCAAAATCACCAATTTTTCTGAAAAAATCATCCTCTTATCGACAAAGCGCAGAAAATGTTGAATATTGTCGAAATAGGTGTGGAAGTTCGGAAAAAATATGGTACAATAGACCTGTATGTTTTCCAAGGCAAATTCCAAGAAGCAGATGATTTTGTACCATACAAAAACAATTGTGATGAAGGAGCCAAAAATTATATGTCCAACAACAGCATTACGCCGTCCAGCTTTTTTAACCCTGAGACCCAGGTCGCGGATCTGGGGCTCATTGCCTGCCCCGGCGCCGAGGAATTTACGAACCTGATCGACCGCCATCTGGTTTCCTGGGCAGAGGAAGCCGGCTTCAAGCGGGATACCTTTATCATCCCCTGCGATTGCCCCCGTTTCCAGAGCGGCGACGCCAAGGGCCTGGTGAAGGAATCCGCCCGGGGCGACGATATTTTCTTCGTGGTGGATCCCGGCAACTACAGCCTCACCTACAATCTGTTCGGCCATGAGAATCATATGTCCCCCGATGACCACTTCGCCAACCTGAAGCGTTTGATTCAGGCCGTGGCGGGACGTGCCCACCGGATGAGCGTCATTATGCCCAGCCTCTACGGCGGCCGCCAGCATCGCCGGATCGCCCGGGAGAGTCTGGACTGCGCGGTGGCGCTTCAGGAACTGCAGAATATGGGCATCAAGAACATCATCACCTTTGATGCCCACGATCCCAGACTGATGAACGCGGTCCCTCTGATGAGCTTTGACAACGTGATGCCCACCTATCAGGTGCTGAAGACCCTGCTGCGCCATATGCCGGAGCTGAACTTCGACAAGGAGCATTTCATTGTCATCAGCCCCGACGAGGGCGCCATGAGCCGGAACATGTATTTCTCCAGCGTGCTGGGCTGCAACCTGGGCATGTTCTACAAGCGCCGGGACTACAGCCGGGTGGTGGATGGCCGCAACCCCATTGTGGCCCATGAATATCTGGGCGAGAGCGTGGAAGGGAAGACCGTCTTCATCGCCGACGATATCATCGCCTCCGGGGAGAGTATGCTGGAGGTGGCCCGGGAGCTTCGCAGCCGGGGAGCCAAGTATATCATCGCTGACGCCACCTTCCCCCTGTTTACCAGCGGCCTGGCCAAGTTTGACGCTGCCGTGAAGGAGGGGGTCCTCACCGCCGTGCTGGGTACCAACCTGACCTACCGCAAGCCGGAGCTGCTGGAGCGGGACTGGTATTTTGATGTGGACTGCTCCAAGTATACCGCTTATTTCGTCGCCGCCATCAACCACGATATGTCCGTGTCCGCCATCTGCGATCCTCTGAAGAAGATCGAGGCGCTGCTGGCCGGACGCAGGTAAGTCTTTTCAAAACAAATCAGGCCGCCGGTTTCCTTTCGGAAAACCGGCGGCTGTTTTCATGTTGGGAAGGTGGATCAGCGGACGCTGGCTTTCGCTTCCAGCTCCGCGCCGTAGCGGAAAATCAGGGAAGCCAGAATCAGTGCGATGCCCAGAATCAGACTGGGGAAATTGTCCCCGCTTCCTGCCGGGGACAGGTCGAAGCAGCCGTAGATCACGGCGCTGAGAATGGTGGCCACCAGCGGCATGAGGATGGTGTTGATGCCAAGCCTTTTGAGCTGCTCCGCGCCGCTGTCGGTGAAGGGAGTGCCCTGGGTCTGCTCGGCACGGAAATACCGCCAGGCCATCAGGAACAGAATCCCATCGGTCAGTGCGATTACCAGATCGGACAGCAGGGCCCCCAGCATCTGTCCCAGACCGGAGGTGGAGGTCAGCGCCTGCACAAGCTCCTGGCTGGCTCCCAGCACGGTTCCGCCGGTGTACCAGACCACTGCGCACAGGACCCCCGCCAGGCAGAGCCCTGCCCAGACGAAGGACAGGATCATGGCCGCCCGGGACAGGATCTCAAAAATATGAAAGGTTTTCTGAATGGTTTGAAGATGTTTCATGGTTTCCTCCTGTAAAGATGATTTGTACCTTCGGGGGGCATTGCTCCGCTCAGCCGTTTCATGCTTCCGGCCCGCGGGGGATGATCAGCGCCGCGATGATGTAGGCCAGAAAGCCGCTGCCGCCCAGGGCACAGAACAGGATCCAGCCCAGCCGGACCAGGGTGGGATCGATGGAAAAGTATTCGGCGATGCCGCCGCAGACGCCGTCCAGCATCACATCATTTCTGGACTTGTAAAGCCGTTTAGTCATGAGCGTGTTCCTCCGTTTCTTCGTTGTGGATTTCCTTGATGTCCATATTCTACCAAAACATCCGGTTTCCGGATAGGCGGATTTTTCAGGGGAATGTGTCCAATTTATAGATAGAGGGGAGGAAAATCCCAAGGGCCGGTCTTCCGTGGAAATTCCCCGGATTTTCCCGGCAAAACCCTGATGCTGTCATTGACTTTTCTGCCTGTTTGTGAAATAATAGGTAAGCTAATTTACAGATAAGAGAGGATTTTATCCATGATGCAATCCAGAACACATAACTGCGGAGAACTGCGCCTTTCCGACGCGGGGAAAACCGTAACCATTGTTGGCTGGCTGGAGAATGTCCGGGAAGTGGGCGCGAATTTCGCTTTCTGCGTTCTGCGGGATTACTACGGCACCACCCAGGTGGTCATTGAGAACGAGGAAATGATGCGCGCTGTCAAGCCCATCAACAAGGAGTCCACCATTTCCGTCACCGGTGTTGTCCGGGAGCGGGAGAGCAAGAATCCCAAGCTGCCCACCGGCGAGATCGAAGTGGTCCCTGAGAAAATTGAGGTGCTGGGCAAGTGCGTTCACAACCAGCTGCCCTTTGAGATCAACAAGAGTAAGGATGCCGACGAGAACACCCGGCTGAAGTACCGCTTCCTGGACCTGCGCAACCCTGCCGTCAAGCGCAATATCGTGCTGCGCTGCCAGGTGGTGGCGGAGCTGCGGCGGCTGATGACCGAGAAGGGCTTCCTGGAGATCACCACCCCCATCCTCACCGCCTCCTCCCCCGAGGGCGCCCGGGACTACCTGGTTCCTGCCCGGAACCACCCCGGCAAATTCTATGCCCTGCCCCAGGCTCCCCAGCAGTTCAAGCAGCTGCTGATGACCTCCGGCTTTGACCGGTATTTCCAGATCGCCCCCTGCTTCCGGGATGAGGATGCCCGGGCGGACCGGACTCCCGGCGAGTTCTACCAGCTGGATATGGAGATGGCCTTCGCCACCCAGGAGGACGTGCTGTCCACCCTGGAGGATGTGCTGGTGCCGGTGTTTGAAAAGTTCGGCAAGTACAAGCGGGTCTCCCAGGCACCCTTCCGCCATATTCCCTTCAACGAGGCCATGGAGCGCTACGGCTCCGACAAGCCGGATCTGCGCATTGACCTGGAGATCCGGGACATTTCCGCGGAGGTCCAGGGCTGCGGCTTTGGCCCCTTCGAGGGCGCTACCGTCAAGGCCGTGGCGGTGGACAACTTTACCCAGGCGAGAAAGTGGATCGATAAGCTGCTGGCGGACGTGGAGGTCCAGACCGGAAACAAGGCCTGCTGGGTCAAGGTGGACGAGAACGGCAATCTCACCGGCGGCGTTTCCAAGTTCCTGGCCGACTGCAAGGACGCCCTGACCGAAAAGCTGGATCTGAAGCCCGGCAGCTTCGTCTGCATGGCCGCGGGCAAGAAGGCCGCTGCCCAGAAAACCGCCGGCGTTATCCGCACCCTGCTGGGCCGCCGGGTTCCCGGCCACTTCGACGAGGAGCAGTACGCCCTGTGCTGGATCGTGGACTTCCCCATGTACGAGATCGGCGAGGAGTCCGGCCAGCTGGAGTTCTGCCACAACCCCTTCTCCATGCCCCAGGGCGGCCTGAAGGCTCTGGAGGAGGCCGAGGGGGACACCGAGAAGCTGCTGGCCATCAACGCCGACCAGTACGACCTGGTGTGCAACGGCTATGAGTCCGCCTCCGGCGCCGTCCGGAACCACGATCCTGAGATCATGGTCAAGGCCTTCCAGATGGTTGGCCTGGGCGAGGACGACGTCAAGGCCAAGTTCCCCGCCATGTACAATGCCTTCACCTACGGCGCGCCCCCTCATGCCGGCGCAGCCCCCGGTGTGGACCGGCTGATCATGCTGCTGACCGGTGAGGAGAGCATCCGGGAGGTCATCACCTTCCCCATGAACAAGAACGCCCAGGACCTGATGATGGGCGCCCCCACCGCCGTGGACAAGAGCCAGCTGGATACCGTCCACATTGCCCTGATCGAAGAATAATTTCCAACACCCCGCCGCGGAAACCGGCGGGGTGCTGCAGTTCCTGGGGGCATATGGCCGGTAAATGATCGTTTTGCGGCCTAACGGCCCCCTCTGACGAGGGGGCTGTCAGCGAAGCTGACTGGGGGAGAGAAAACCTGAAAGCTTTCGCATTCCTGGTAAATACGGGAAAAGACGGAACATTTTCTCTCCCTCAGTCGCTTCGCGACAGCTCCCTCATCAGAGGGAGCCTTGTTTTTTCGGGGATGCCAGGGCTTCTATTTGTATGAATTTACAATTTTTAAAAATCTTTTCCAAAAAGCGCAACCAAATTCAGATTTTGTCGAGATAGATAAGTAGAGAGGAGGCTTTCCGATGGAGGATGCTCAGATCGTCTCTTTGTACTGGGACCGCGACGAGTCCGCGATCCGGGAGACGGAAACCAAATACGGCCGATATCTGACCAAAATCGCCTGCAACATCTTAAACGATGTGGAGGACAGCCGGGAAAGCGTAAACGATACATATCTTGCCGCCTGGGACTCCATTCCGCCCCACCGGCCGGGAATCCTTTCCGCCTATCTTGCCAAGCTCACCCGCCGGATCTCCATTGACCGTTTCCGCTACCGCACCCGGGACAAACGGATGGGGTCGGAGTACGCGCTGTCTCTGGAGGAGCTGGGGGACTGCGTCTGCGGAGGGGACGCCACCCAGGAGGCTGTGAATGAAAAGCTGCTGGCGGACGCCATCGGGATCTATCTGCGGCTGCTGCCGGAGGATGCCCGGACCGCGTTTGTGGGGCGCTATTATTTCCTGGACCCCCTGAAAGAGGTGGCCGCCTACTGCGGAATGAGCGAAAGCAAAGCGAAATCCCTCCTTTACCGCACCCGGGTGGGATTGAAGGAATATCTGCAAAAGGAGGGGTACCTGTGACTGTTGACACCCTGCACGATGCTCTGACCCTGCTGCCTGCCGATCTGGTGGCTCAGACCGATGAAAGGCGCTGCCGCAAGAGCAGGCGCGTTCACTGGCAGCGCTGGGCTGCCATGGCCGCATGCCTGGTTCTGATCCTGGGGGGCACTCTGCTGTTCCGGAGCCGGTTGTTCCGGATGGGAAAAACATCCGCCAATGCGTTCAGAACGGAAAGCGCTATGGCGGACGCGGCGGAGGCGTCTCCCAGGGAGGAGCAGGCGGTTATGAGCGCCGCCGGTACCCTTTCCGGACCTCCCTGCCTGACGGTCCGCTCCGGTGACGCTTCCATGGTGGTGGGTTCTCTGGACTTTTCCTGGACGGTGGAGGCAGAGGACAGCGGCTCCGCCAGTGTCACCTGCGACGGTAAGCCCTGGGAAGATCCGGAAAATACCCCCCTTCTGGAGGCGGAGGAAATGACCCTCTTCCTTTCCTGGGAGGTTTCCCCCGGAAGGGTGACGGTCCGCTGCCGGAGGGAAGATGGGACTCTGGTGGAGGAAATGGAAACCGAAGGATCCGCCCTGACCCTGAAGCCCGGCACATACCTGTATGAGATCAGCGCCGAATGGGAGCAGGGCAGCGCCGGCTACCTGTTCCGGGTGACGGCGCCGGAGAAAGGGGATTGACCATGAAGATGATCCAGGTGTATACCGCGGTACTGATTACGATCCTGCTGCTGGCCCTGACCGGCGGGCTGTTTCCGGCTGTTTTGGGATAAAGGGAAATTAATTTGCGGATCCCTGTTTAACCTCCGGCTTTTTGGTCTATACTCAGCCTCGGAGGTGCTTGAATATGAGCGACAACAAACGCGGCCGCGGCTTCGCGGGAAAGGGCTACTACATAGCCCTGATCCTGTGCGCCGCAGCCATCGGGATCACAAGCTATGTATACTACCGCAACGCGGAGAAGACCAGGGAGGTTTCTCTCCAGGAGACACAGGAGGAGATCCTGGTCGGAACCATGGGCACCGAGGATGTGCCGGTGCTGGCCACCGAGACCCAGCCCCAGACCCAGGCCACCGTCCCCGCGCCTCAGCAGACCACTCCCGCACCCACCGGAAAAAAGACGCTGAAGACTACGTCCCCTGTGGCCGGTGAGACCATCTCCGGCTACTCCATGGAAGCTCTGAGCTACAACCAGACCACCCGGGACTGGCGGGTCCACAACGGTGTGGACATTGCCGCCGAGGCGGGGACCGAGGTCTGCGCCGCCGCGGAGGGCAAGGTGTATACCGTTTATGAGGACGACGCCATGGGCTGTACCGTGGTGATCCGCCATGATGACGGGTATACCACCAAGTATTCCAGCCTGGCGGATAATCTGGCGGTAAAGGCCGGGGATACCGTAACCATGGGACAGGTTATCGGCTATGCCGGGGATACTGCCATCGTGGAAACCACCCTGGGCAGCCATGTTCACTTCAGTGTTACCCACAACGACGAACCTATGGATCCTGCCGAATTCCTGGCTCTGGGCCAATAACAGGCAATTGTTTTTCTTTCCTCTTTGATACGCCTCCGGGAGATATCCCGGAGGTTTTCCTTTTTCCGACCGGCAGGGGAGGACCGCTGCGCTTCCGCTTGGAACTTGTTTCTTGTTCATCCTGCCGGAAACTGACGCGAAATTTTGTGTGTTTTGCACAGGAAAACAGATGTCCGTCAGCAATTTTACACAATTTTGCATTCTGACGAAAATAAGCATTGCATTCGGGGCGGCATTCGTGTATAATGTCACTATTCGGGTGTCCGCGCCCACTTGGAAGGATTCCCCTTCCCGAAAGGAGTAAGAACAACAATGTACACCGTAAATTCCATCCGTAACATCTGTCTGCTCGGACACAGCGGCAGCGGCAAAACCGCTCTGGCTGAGAGCTTGCTTTACATGACCGGGGCCATTGACCGTATGGGCAAGAATGCCGACGGCAATACCGTTTGCGATTATGATCCCGAGGAGATCCGCCGCCACATCTCCATCTCCACCTCCGTGGTTCCGCTGGAGTACCACAATGTGAAGATCAATGTGCTGGATACCCCGGGCGCCTTTGACTTCTCCGGTGCCGTTATGGAAGCCCTCCGGGCTGCCGACGCTGCCATCCTGGTCTGCTCCGCGAAGGACGGCATCACCGTGGGCTTTGAGAAGGCCTGGAAGTACTGCGAAGAGCGCAATATGCCCCGCTTTGTTTACATTTCCAAGGTGGATGAGGATCACTCCGACTACAACGCCACCTTCGAAGCCCTCCGGGCCAAGTACGGCAATAAGATCGCTCCTGTGGTGGTGCCCATCTGGGACGCCAGCCACAAGGTCACCGGCATCATCGACGTGCTGAACAAGCGCGCCTATGAGATGAAGAACCTGAAGCGTGTGGAGATCGCCGTGCCCGATGACAAGCTTCCCGTTATCGAGGAGTTCAACGACGCCCTGAAGGAGGCCGTTGCCGAGACTGACGAGGCCCTGATGGACCGCTTCTTCGAGGGAGACGACTTTACTTACCGGGAAATGATCACCGGTCTGCACCAGGGCGTGGCAGAGTTGAGCCTGTTCCCCGTGCTGTGCGGCTCCGGCGTGACCTGCCTGGGCAGTCTGATGCTGATGGATCACATCATCGACCTGCTGCCCAACCCCGTCCAGGGCAACTACCATAAGGCGACCACCGCCGACGGCAAGGTGGAAGAGTTCGTGGTTTCCCCCGGCGGCGTCCCCTGCGCCTTCGTCTGGAAGACCGTTTCCGACCAGTACGGCAAGTATTCCTACGTGAAGGTCCTCTCCGGCGAGATCACCTCCGACACCACTCTGGTCAACGCCCGCACCGGCGAGACCGAGAAGCTGGGCCGTCTGTATACCCTGTGCGGCAAGAAGGCCAACGAGGTCAAGGCCCTGAGCTGCGGCGATATCGGTGCCTTCGGCAAGCTGGACCGGGTCAAGACCGGCGATACCCTGTGCGATCCCAGAAAGGTCGTGTCTCTGAAGCAGATTCCCTACGCACCTCCCTGCTACTCCATGGCCATTACCCCCAAGGTCAAGGGCCAGGAAGACAAGGTCGGCACCGGCCTGAACCGGCTGAACGAGGAAGATCCCTCCTTCACCCTGGTCAACAATGCCGAGACCAAGCAGCTGGTGCTGTCCGGCGCCGGCGACCAGCAGCTGGATGTGCTGGTGTCCAAGCTGAAGGGCCGCTTCGGTGTGGAAGCTGTCCTGTCTCCGGCAAAGGTTGCCTACCGGGAGAAGATCAAGAAAAAGGTGGAGGCCCACGGCCGTCACAAGAAGCAGACCGGCGGCAGCGGCCAGTTCGGTGATGTCTGGGTCCGGTTCGAGCCCCAGGACGAGCAGGACGATCTGATCTTCGCCGAGGAAGTCTTCGGCGGCTCCGTGCCCAGAAACTTCTATCCCGCCGTGGAAAAGGGCCTGCAGGAAGCCGTTCAGAAGGGCCCCCTGGCCGGATATCCTCTGGTTGGCCTGAAGGCCGTGCTGTATGACGGATCCTACCATCCCGTTGACTCCAACGAAATGGCCTTTAAGCTGGCGGCGATCCTGGCCTATAAGGAAGCCATGCCCAACGCCAATCCCACTCTGCTGGAGCCCATCGGCGCTTTGGCGGTTTCCGTTCCCGAGGCCTACGTGGGCGATGTCATGGGCGATCTGAGCAAGCGCCGGGGCCGTCCCATGGGCATGAACCCCGATCATGATGGCAACACCGTCATCGAGGCGGAGGTTCCCATGGCCGAGATGGGCAGCTATGCCATTGACCTGCGGGCCATGACCCAGGCCCGGGGCAGCTTCACCCTGGAGTTCGTCCGCTATGAGGAAGTTCCCAAGGCCAACCAGGCAAAGATCATTGCCGACGCCAAGAACGACGATTAATCAAAAAACCGCGCGGAAGGGGAAACCCTTCCGCGCTTTATGCTTATGATGATTGATCGTTTGCGCTTGTACCATTCGTAGGGCGGGGTCATGACCCCGCCGACCACTTTCGGAAACCGAGCGCTTAACTCAATGTGGAAACGAAATATTGCACAACCAACCTACCGTGCAGTCAACATTACCGATCGGCGGGGTCATGACCCCGCCCTACGAAAAGGTACGAAGATAAACGATCCTTTACAGCTGCAACGAAACCGGGTGGGATCGGAAAGGAACCATGACGGATACACCGAACCCCCATTCGCGGCGGACCGTGCCTTTAAAACGATTCTTTCCGGCTTGTAAAAAAACAAAATCAGGGCAGCTCCGGAGGGCTGCCCTGATGTTTATGGAATCCTTATTTTTCGAGAATAACGGCACAGCCGGCGGCGTCCACGGCGGCTTTGATGTGGGCGGCGGCTTCCGCGGGAGCCAGCTTGACCTGCTCGCCGGTCTTCATGTTCTTCACGGAACACATGCCCTCGGCGATCTCATCCTCGCCCAGAAGGACGGCGAAGGGAACCTCCAGTTTGTTGGCGTAGGCCATCTTCTGCTTGAACTTCTTCTGCTCACCGTAGAGCTGGACCCGGATACCGGCGCTGCGGAGGGTTTCCGCCAGAGCGATGGCGGGGCCGGGATCGGCGGTCATGGGCAGCACCAAAGCGTCAGCGGGGGCGCTGGGAAGCTGAGGATTCAGCAGGCCCTGCTCGTCCAGCACATAGAACAGTCTCGTCAGGCCGATGGAAATGCCCACGCCGGGGAGCTGTTTGTCGATATAGTATCCGGCCAGATTGTCATAGCGGCCGCCGGAGCAGACGGAACCGATTTCCGGATGATCCAGAAGTGTGGTTTCGTAAACGGTGCCGGTGTAGTAATCCAGGCCTCTGGCAATGGTCAGGTCCACGGCAAAATTCGCTTCGGGAACCCCGAAGGCCGCCAGATTGCTGCATACGGCTTTCAGCTCGGAAAGGCCAAGGTCAAAGGTCTCGTTCCGTCCGGCGTAGCCCTCCAGAGCTGCCAGGACTTCGGCGTTGGTACCCTTGATGGCGATGAATGTCAGGATCTCCTCCGCCTGGGACTCCGTCAAACCGCAGTCCTCCAGCAGGATCAGCTTCACCTTCTCCGGGCCGATCTTGTCCAGCTTGTCCACGGTGCGCATGATGTCGCCGCTCTTTTCCGAAAGTCCCAGCATGGCGTAAAAGCCGTTCAGGATCTTGCGGTTGTTGACGTGGATCTGGAACCGGGTCAGGCCGAAGCCCCGGAACACCTTGTAGATGATGGCGGGGATCTCCGCCTCATTCAGAATGTCCAGCTTCCCGTCGCCGATGATGTCGATGTCCGCCTGGTAGAATTCCCGGAACCGGCCCCGCTGGGCCCGCTCGCCCCGGTAGACCTTGCTGATCTGGAACCGGCGGAAGGGGAAGGCAAGCTCGTTATAGTGCAGTGCCACATATTTGGCCAGGGGGACCGTCAGGTCAAAGCGCAGGGCCAGGTCGCTGTCGCCCTTGGTAAAGCGGTAGATCTGCTTTTCCGTTTCACCGCCGCCCTTGGCCAGCAGGATCTGGGCGTCCTCGATCACCGGGGTGTCCAGGGGCGCGAAGCCGTAGGAGGCGTAGGTGCCGCGCAGAATTTCGGCCATTTTTTCAAATTGAATCTGTTTGGAGGGCAGAAGCTCCATAAAACCGGACAGAGTCCGGGGCTTGATGATTTCCATGGATATATCCTTTCCGAATAAAGTGAGATATAAGATACGAGATATAAGATACAAGATATTCCGAAGAATCCGATATCTTATATCCTATATCTCGTATCTTCTATCTCAGGTTTCTCTAATTGATTAGAATCTGCTCTTGCTGTGGAGCATTTCCCGCCAATCCAGGTCGCCTCTCTGCAGGCCCATGATCAGCATTTCCGCGCTGGCCAGGTTTGTGGCGATGGGGACGTTCTGCTTGTCGCAGTGGCGGATGGTTTCGATCATCTGGCTGTCGTCCCAGGGATCGGTGGTATTGGGATCGGTGAACAGAAGCACCAGATCGATTTCGTTATAGGCGATGCGGGCATTGATCTGCTGGTGGCCGCCCTGCTTATGGGAAAGCAGCAGGGTAATGGGCAGACCGGTATTGTCAGCGATCAGCCGGCCGGTGGTCGCGGTAGCGAACAGGTTGTGCTTCATCAGAACGCTCTTATAGGCGGTGCAGAACTGGACCATCAGTTCTTTCTTTTTGTCGTGCGCCAGAAATGCGATATTCACAACAATCACTCCTTTTTATTTATGTAGGAAAACATCGGATTGCATTCAAAAACAGGTCAGCGCAGGTTGATGGGTTCCGGGAAGCCCTGAAGCCGCTTGGCGATCCTGCGGCAGGCCTTGGCGGCGGGGCTTCGCCTGGCGTATTTCAGAAGAGGGTAGCCAAAGGAGGCGGCGAGGGTTACGTTGGGGTCTTCCAGCACAATGCCCGCCAGAGGGAGCCCGGCATTGTCCATGACGTCGTCGATGGTGAGCTGTACGGTGGACAGCATGGACCGGTTTACCCGGTTCACCACCAGACGAACATCCTTTTTGCCCATGAGCTCCAGCAGGTCTCCCACCCGCGCGGCGTCCCGCACGGCGGCCGGCCCGGAGCCGGTGACCAGAAGAAACCGGTCCGCGGCGGCGGAAACCAGCCGGAAGCCGGCATCCACCCCAGCCGGGGCGTCCAGAAAGAGATAGTCAAATTGCGTACGGGCCTGCCGGAGCATCGCGTTGAAGCTTCCAAAGGGAATCTTCTCCACCGGGCAGTTCATGGGAGCGGTCAAAAAAGAGAGGGTAGGATAGAGAGGATGCTTCGCGGCGTGATCCAGGGAATAACCCCCTTCACACACATCCAGGAAGGACAACGCGCCGCTTTCGGAGATCCCCAGGGAAATATCCAGATTGCGAAGCCCAACGTCGCAGTCCACACACAGGACCGATCTTCCTTCCTCCGCCAGGGCTTCGGCGATGCCGGCACAGACGGAGGTTTTTCCGGTTCCGCCCTTCCCGGACACGATCGCAAAAAGCTCCCCCAACCAACATCGCCTCCCATAGCTGTAATTAAGTATCATTATAAAGGAATTTCGCACAAAACGCAAGAGGATTTTCAGGGATTTTCAAAGATTTTTCATCAGAATCAACAAAAATTCCATTTGCTTCTGGAAGAAGCCGGGCAGCAGCTCTTAAAATGGGTCGTTTTTCGGCTCTGTTTTGAGAGGGAAAAGCCAAAGCTTTGGGTTCCTCCGGTGAAAAACGGAAAAACCGAAAGAAAAAGGGTTGCGCGCCGGGAAAATGTGCGGTATAATTATTCTGTAAAAAAACGGGCATATGCCCGATAATTGGAGGAATGATTCCGATGTTCAACGCAATGATCGAAACTCTGAAAGCGAATCCCCGCAAGATCGTGTTTACCGAGGGCCATGACGCCCGTATTCTGGAAGCCACTTCCCGCCTGGTGGAGGGTGGTTTCCTGACCCCCATTCTGATCGGCGATGTGGACGTGGTCAAGGCCAACGCCGCCAAGGGCGGTTACAACATTGAGGGCGTGGAGATCATCGATCCTCTGACCTACGGCGACATGGACGCCATGGTGGAGAAGATGGTGGAGCTGCGCAAGGGCAAGATGTCCGCTGAGGACTGCCGTGCCGCTCTGTCCAAGGGCAACTACTTCGGCACCATGCTGGTGAAGATGGGCTACGCCGACGCTCTGCTGGGCGGCGCTACTTACTCCACCGCCGATACCGTCCGTCCCGCTCTGCAGATCGTCAAGACCAAGAAGGGCGCCCATCTGGTGTCCTCCTGCTTCATCCTGGTCCGCGGCGAAGAGAAGCTGGCCATGGGCGACTGCGCCATCAACATCAGCTACGAGGACAGTGTGGATAAGGAAGGCAACGTGACCCTGTCCGCCGCCCAGAAGCTGGCGGAAGTGGCCATCGAGACCGCCAACACCGCCAAGGTCTTCGGCATCGATCCCAAGGTCGCCATGCTGAGCTTCTCCACCAACGGCTCCGGCAAGGGCGGCACCGTCAAGCTCAGCCACGACGCCACCGCCGTGGCCAAGGAAATGGCTCCCGATCTGCTCATCGACGGCGAGATGCAGTTCGACGCCGCCGTGGCTCCCGAGGTCGGCCAGCTGAAGTTCCCCGGCTCTCCCGTGGCCGGCTATGCCAACACCTTCATCTTCCCCACCATCGAGGCCGGCAACATCGGCTACAAGATCGCCCAGCGTCTGGGCGGCTTCGAGGCCTATGGTCCCATCCTGCAGGGCCTGGCCGCTCCCATCAACGACCTGTCCCGTGGCTGCAACGCCGACGAGGTCTACAAGATGGCCATCATCACCGCTGCCATGGTGTAACGCGGGGAATTCCCAATCAAAAAGCATCGCGGACCGGTTTCCCGGTCCGCGATTTTTTTACTGAGTGTCCTTCAGAAGGTCCGCAATGGTGATGCCCTCAAAGAATTCGTCGATCATTTTATCCAGCTTGTCCCACATGGGCCTGGCCTGGCAGCACTCCGTCCGGGAGCAGGCTGCCGCGCCCTGACTGGTGCAGGAGACGGCACTGAGGCTTCCTTCGGTGAGCTTCAGAATGCTGCCGACGGTGTATTCCTCCGGGCTCCGGTTCAGACGGTAGCCGCCCCCCTTGCCGTGGACGGCATCCACAAACCCCGCCTTGGACAGAGTGGTCATGATGGCCTCCAGATATTTCTGGGAGATTCCCTCGGCCTCCGCGATTTCCTTCAGCGGAATGTATTCCTGCCCGCCCCGCCGGGCAAAGCTGACCATAACCCGCAGGGCGTAGCGTCCCTTGGTGGATACGATCATAGGCTTATTCGCAGTGGGCGCAATGCTCACAGTCGGGGAACTGGCTCTTATCGTAGGGGATGTTGTTCCGGTCGAAATAATCCTTCAGGGCGTTGTGGATGGCTTCCTCCGCCAGCACGGAGCAGTGCATCTTGTGGGCGGGCAGGCCGTCCAGGGCTTCGGCCACAGCCTTGTTGGTCAGGGCCATGGCTTCGTAAATGGACTTGCCCTTGATCATCTCCGTGGCCATGGAGGAGGAGGCAATGGCGGAGCCGCAGCCGAAGGTCTCAAACTTTACGTCCTGAATGATGTCGTTTTCCACCTTCAGGTAGATTTTCATGATGTCGCCGCACTTGGCGTTGCCCACTTCGCCCACGCCGTTGGCGTCGTCAATGACACCCACATTTCTGGGGTGCATGAAGTGGTCCATTACTTTTTCACTGTACAGTGCCATATTGGGAAACTCTCCTTTATCATTACATATTTCGGTGTGGAATCAAGGGAATGTTACAGAATATACTGCCGTTTCCCGCTCTGCAGGTCTCTCCAGACCGGGGACATGTTCCGCAGGTAGGAAACCACCTCGGGCACCACCTTCAGAATGTGGTCGATCTCCTCGTCGGTGTTGTACTCGCTGAGGGACAGACGCAGGGAGCCGTGGGCCACATCGTGGACCCGACCGATGGCCAGCAGTACGTGGCTGGGATCCAGACTGCCGGAGGTACAGGCGGAGCCGGAGGAGGCGCAGACACCCTTGGCGTCCAGCAGAAGCAGCAGGCTCTCGCCCTCGATGCCCTCAAAGCAGAAGCTGACATTGCCGGGCAGACGGTTTACCCGGTCGCCGTTGAGAGCGCTGTGAGGGATCTGGGACAGCCCTTCAATGAGCCGGTCCCGCATGGCGGCCACCCGGGGCATGTTCTCGTCCATATGGTCGCAGGCGTCCTTCAGAGCGGCGGCCATGCCGCAGATCCCGGCGACGTTCTCGGTACCGGCACGCTTGCCCCGCTCCTGGGCGCCGCCCTCAATGACGTTCACTAGAGGGAAGCCCTTGCGCACATACAGGGCGCCCACGCCCTTGGGGCCGTGGAACTTGTGGCCGGACAGGCTCAGCATGTCGATGTTCTGCTCCTTGACGTTGATGTGCAGGTGTCCCACCGCCTGGACGGCGTCGGTGTGGAAGGGAACGCCCGCTTCCTTGCAGATGGCGCCGATCTCGGCAATGGGCAGGACGGAGCCGATCTCGTTGTTGGCGTACATGGTGGTCACCAGGCAGGTGTCGGGGCGGATGGCGTCCTTTACCTGCTGGGCGGTGACATTGTGGTTGTTCCGGACATCCAGGTAGGTGACCTCAAAGCCCTCCTTCTCCAGCTTGTTCAGGGTGTGCAGCACCGCGTGATGCTCAAAGGCGGTGGAGATGATGTGCTTCTTGCCCTTTTTGGCGCCGTAGCGGGCGGCGGAGATGATGGCCTGATTGTCGGCCTCGCTGCCGCCGGAGGTGAAGATGATCTCCCGGGGCTCACAGCCCAGACACTGGGCCACGGTTTCCCGGGCGACATCCAGGGCTTCCTTGGCCCGCTGGCCAACGGAGTGGAGGGAGGACGGGTTCCCGTAGATTTCTTTGAAGCAGGGCGTCATCGCGTCGATGGCTACCTGACTCATGGCGGTGGTTGCCGCGTTGTCAGCATAAACGTGCATGTATCAATAACCTCCTGTCGGTTTTACCTAGCAATTTCATAGGTAATATACCATCACTTACCTACTTTGTCAATAGGCAGATGCTGCGGAATCACTCTGAGGGGAAGATTTTTCTCAGGATCGGGGTCTGTTCCCGCTGCACATTGGAAAAGGTGCCGTAAAAACGGTCGGCATTTGGGTTTTGGGCGGGGATGAGGAAATATTCGTCAATGTGATTGTCCCGGCACCGCCTTTCCAGTTCCCGGAAAAGGCCCTGGGCGATGCATCTGTGCCGGTACGCCTTGCGCACGTACACCCAATCTACGTATGCCATCCGGAAGCCGTCCTGGATGCAGCCGTAAAAGTGGTATTCCAGCCGACCCAGAACACGACCCTCCTCCACCGCCAGAATGGAGGTGGAGTGCCGGTAAAAGGGGTCGGCCACCCGGGCGCGGATCCCCTCCGGGTCCACAGTCTGCACAAACATCATTTCCGGGTCTTCGGCAGCGGCCCTTTCCAGATAGGCAAGGTAAGCGTCCACCGTTTCTTCGCTTAAGTCCCGGTATTCCATCACAGTCTCTCCTCCAGGGCTGCGGCCACCAGCTCCAGACCCGCCCGGTCCTCCGCCGTAAACCGGCCCACAGTGGGGCTGTCAATGTCCAGAACACCCCAGATGTTTCCGTCCTTGTGAAGGGGCACCACGATCTCGGAATTGGAAGCGCTGTCGCAGGCGATATGTCCCGGGAAATCATGGACGTTGGGAACCAGCTGCACCCGATCCTCCGCTGCGGCCGTGCCGCAGACACCCCTGCCCAGGGGAATGCGGATGCAGGCGGGCTTTCCCTGGAAGGGGCCAAGAATCAGGCAGCCGTCTTCCATTTTGTAAAAGCCTGCCCAGTTGATGTCCGGCAGGGCCTGCCACAGCAGGGCAGAGACATTGGCCAGATTGGCTGTCTCATAGGGAACATCCTCCGTCAGGGCCAGAAGCTGCCGAACGAGCATGGGATAATTGACTGTTTGATCCATATGTGATTCCTCATTTTTTGATTTTTTTCAAACCGATCCTGCCTGGCTTAAAATTTTTGCGTAAAGGATGGTTTATATTGGCACCCCGCGTAGGGCCGACCGTTATTCAGATAGACGATCCTTTCCCTGCCAAATTTCTGCATAAAACCGTCCCTTCTATCATATAAAATATGTTTCCGTCTTTCAAGTCAGAAATTCCCCGAAAGTCCAATGGGTTCCTCTTTTTTCGACTTTTTCAGCGGTTACAATCCGGCCGCCGGGTCATATTAAGAAGGCAGAGAAAAAGGAGGGCTGAGAATGAAACGAATCACAGGTTCCATTGCTTTCACTTTCATATTATTGTTTACGCTGCTTCCGCTGCAGGCCCGGGCGGCGGAGCTGCTGATTCCTGTTGGAAAAATCATTGGCTTGCAGCTTCGGGATGACACCGTGACAGTGGCGGCCTACGACGATTCTCTGGGCGGCTGCGCCAGAAACGCGGGGCTGAAGATCGGGGACGAGATCGTGAAGATCAACGGCACGTCCATTGACTGTGCTGAGGATGTCCGGGCTGCTCTGGGCAGCGGCAGCACTGAGGTGGAGCTGACGGTACGGCGGGGCGGAAAGCTGAACGTTCTGCATCTGACCCCGGAGCAGACCGCGGAGGGTCCCCGACTGGGAGTTTTTCTGCGCCAGGGAATCGCGGGCATCGCGACCGTCACCTTTTACGATCCGGAAACCGGAAAATTCGGCACCCTTGGTCACGGCGTCAGCACTTCCGGGGGAAAGCTTCTGCAAATGACCAGGGGCTATGCCTACGAGGCCCAGATTCAGTCCGTCAAAAAAGGGAAAAGCGGCGAGCCTGGGCAGCTGAAGGGCATTGCCGACGGGGAAACCGCTTTCGGAACCCTGCTGCGCAATACGCCCCAGGGCGTCTTCGGAATCACCCAGCAGGGCTGGAAGGGAGAGCCGATCCCGGTAGCGTCCTTTGAGGAGGTCCACAGAGGGGCTGCCTTCATCCGTTCCACGGTATCCGGCGATAAAGCACAGGACTATTCTGTGGAAATTCTGAAAATCTATCCCGAAGACCGGGCCGACGGCCGGAATTTCCTGATCAAAGTGGTAGACCCCGCCCTCCTGTCCGCCACAGGAGGAATCGTTCAGGGAATGAGCGGCAGTCCGATCATCCAGGATGGAAAGCTGGTGGGGGCTGTGACACATGTTCTGGTCAATGATCCCACCACGGGCTACGGAATCTTCATTGAAAATATGCTGGACGCGGCAACTTGACCAGCAAAACAGCTTTAATAAAGCGTGGGTGTTTTGAATTACCCACGCTTTATATGTTTTCTCATTTATGCGCAATCCTTGCATTCCGCTTTTCAATATCCTGACGCATTTTTTGAATCTTGGCATACTCACCTTTACACCATAAGCGGTCAATGAAAATCAGCGAGATAATCTCAAGCCCGACTGTTATGTACAGCGCCAGAAAGCATTCCCGGCGCTCTTGTTCCCAGGCGGCACAGGAAACAGAATCATCCAGAAACATGTTCTGCCCATTGTAAAGCTTCTCAATGTGATCGCCGCCCGCAATTGTTTCCGAATACACCAGTGAATAGGTTTCACCAGCAATCAGCATTTCTTTCAAATGTTCGACAGATACAAGTTTTTCCGGAATGACATACTTTCTGCCATCTTCTGTATTTAAAACAGTGGATTTTCCGCGTTGAAGCCCAATCGTTTCGCTGGAAATATGGGAATAAACAACTTCTGTATATTTCCAGTCATCAGGGGAGCCTAAACTGTATATCCCAAACAGCCACACAGGAATAAACAGCAGAATCGGAAACGTAATTGCATATTTCCAGAATATACTCTTCCTGACAGAACGGAGCGCTTCCTTTTTATTTTTTACATAGCCATCCATATGAACATCCCCCTTAACAGAAGTATTATAGCTTAATTCGTGTATTTCCAGAACCCATGATCAGCCATATCCATAATAAAGTGTTTCCATCATTATATCACATGTCTTTAATAATTGATAGATGGGAATGATACCTGTAATTGTTGTCCTTAATGACAATCACTCGTGCCCTCCAGCCCCATCATCCAGGACGGCAGGCTCATCGGCGCTGTGACCCACGTTCTTGTGGACGACCCCACGGCAGTGTAAGGAAATTGCGGGACAGAACGGATTCTTGTTGACGGAGTAGCTGAATTCTGATATAATTAGATTAGAATTTGACTATCAGGAGGAATGATTATGAATATTCGACCTTCCGCCGCCATTCGTCAGAATTACAATGAAATCGCCGATCTGTGCCGTAGAACCCAGGAGCCTGTATATCTCACCAAAAACGGAGAAGGTGACTTGGTCATTATGGACATTGAGAGCTTTACCCGCCGGGAGAAAATGCTGAAACTCCGGGAAAACCTCCTTGCTGTGGAAGAAGACCGGGCCATGGGCCGCCGGGGCTGCACCATTGATGAGCTGGAGAGTTTCTTGGATGGCATTCTGAACGAGGGATAACCGATGAAATACAAAGTGATCATCTCTGACAGAGCCAAAGAAATGCTCGGGCTGCACCTGCGTTTTCTGGCCCAGGTCAGCAGGCCGGCGGCAGTCAAACTGAAGCAGCGGTTTCTGGAGGAAATGCGCTCCCTGCAGGAAATGCCCCAGCGGTATCCGTTCTTCAATGAGGATTACATTCCCGTAAACAAGTATCACAAGCTGTATGTAGAAAACTGGTATCTCGTACTGTATCAGATTCGCGATGACACGGTATATGTGGACTGGATTGTGGATTGCAGACAGGACTATCCGTGGCTGCTGAGATAGGAGAATTGTATCATGAGGTTATTCCGCCCGGTGGGTCAAGCAGAATATGACCTGATTGCTCAGTCAAACTTCACTGCCTTTCCGCCCAGATTGCCGGAACAGCCAATTTTCTACCCTGTGTTGTCTGAACGGTATGCCTGGGAGATTTCAGAAAAATGGAATCGCCGTCATGCCGACTCACAATACACCGGTTACGTTACTACTTTTGAAATTGATGATGCCTATATTTCTGAATTTCCGGTACAAACAGTCGGCGCAAGCTATCATCAGGAACTTTGGATTCCGGCGGAAGAGCTTGCGCGTTTTAATCAACACATTATTGGAAAAATCCAAATTTTGTAGGTATCATCACTTAACCCATGTGCCGGTCAATGATCCCACCGCAGGGTACGGCATTCGTATCGAAAACATGCTGGCCGCGGTGGGGTAATTTCCAGACAGGAGCAGATTTTGCCCCTGTCTTTTTTTGGCATCCTATGTTATACTGAAAATAGGAAAAGGAGGGAACGCGCAATGAAAAAGACGATAGGATGGATCCTGGTGATTGCAGGAGGGTTCTTTTGCGTTGTTGGTGTGCTATGTGTTCCTGTGGCATTTACTGCGGACAATATCCCATTTGGAGAGCGCATCGCTGTGCTGGTATCGTTCCTGGCCATAGCGGCTGTCAACGGTTTGATTTGTTGGCTGGGCTTTCGGCTCAAGTCCGCCAAAAAAGACGCCAGAAAGCAGAAGACTGTGGATCAATGGATGACATCGCAGCTGCCGGCCCTGTATTTACAGAAAAACAAAACGGTTTACCGCAATCAGTATATTGGGCGTCTGGAAAGCATTGGTTTCCAAAGGGAAGATGCCAAAAAGATATTTGATTTTGAGTGTGAAGTGATCCGGAAGTTCCCAAAGCCGTATTTGCTGCAGCCGCAGTTTACAAAAATGTGGTTTTTTGGTCTGAAGCAGCCATTCTTCCGGCAGTATCCAAAAACCAAGGAGGATATTCTGAAAGAGCGATATTTGACTGTCAGTGAGCTGTGCAAGATCATCGATGAAGCGGAGTGGCATTTCTGGAACAGCCATGAAAGAGAGCTTCCTGACGGCGTATGGCAGGAAATCTGTGAATGGCGCTTGAAAGGACCCGGAGCCGAATTCGCGATCCGCTATTTTGAGATGATTGAGAAAGCGACTGGCATTCTGGAAGGAAGCCTTGCGGAATTGTCATCGGAACAAGGAAGACATTTAAGTCAGTATAAATGGAGATAAATTCGTAAATGATCGTTTACGCTCGCCCCCCCAAAAAAACCTTCCCCCTCGGGGGAAGGTGCCCCAGTTCGCTTTCCTGGGGCGGATGAGGGGCTAGCGTGCCGAATTTTTCTCCGTACCAAAACAGAAGTACAAGGTCGAAAGTATCCCCTTTTGTCGTTACCACCTCAGAAATCTCTACGTTCTCCCCTCATCCGTCACGGCTTCGCCGTGCCACCTTCCCCCGAGGGGGAAGGTTTTGGGGGTGCAAACATAAACGATCATTTAGTCGATAAGCACAAAAGTTTTTTAGTGTTCAGGACTGTGGTCCCCGAAAATCTGACCGCGGCAGAAGCGGTAAAGCGGGAAAAGTTCCCTATACCGGAAGGAAACTATCGGTCGAGTCAAGGAAACTACGGGTCGGTTGAGAAATCCGGAGGAAAATGGTATGATATTCCCGTCAAAACCAACCATGGAAAGGATGCATATCATATGAAACAGACCCTTGGTATGATGATCGCGCAGCTCAGGAAGCAGAAGGGTATGACCCAGCTGTAGCTGGCTGAAAAGATGGGAGTAACCGATAAGGCCGTGTCCAAATGGGAGCGTGATCTGTCCTGCCCGGATATCAACTCGCTTCCGACTCTGGCGGAAACGCTGGGGGGTTCCGTGGAAGAGCTGATGCAGATCAAGAAGAAGGCCGAGACGCCCAAAGCAAGCGTTTCGGAAATCGTGGAAACCGTGCTGAAGGGCATCGCTCTGGCAATGGGAGTGACGGTGACCGTACTGACGATCCTGGATGCGGTGGATGCCAAGTCCGGCATGATCCTGCTGGGCCTTGGCCTGACTTGCGCGGGGATTTCCCTGATGAACGGCAAAAAATAAGTCTGCGCGGAAGCGGTTGTCTTCCCCCGCGGCGGCTGCCCCCATGAAAATGGCCCGTATCGGGACCGTTTTGTGGAGGCAGTTTTTCTGTTCCCGGTTGAAGTCGGAAAAGGATTCGGTTATAATGAAATCAGCTTTTTTCCCTTTGGAGCGCTGCTTCGGGTGCGCGGAGGAAAAAGCCGCCATGGATGGGATCTGGGTCCGGATCGGTTTCCGCGCGTTCCGCCGCGCAATTTCTGACAGTTTGAAAGGATATGGGGGTTATGGGAAGGACATATTGCAGCATTCATGTCTGGTCTACAGAGCCTGTTGCCAACGGCGATTTTCGCTTCCAGAGCTTTTCCTCGGGATGGCAAACGTATCTGCCGGAGTGTGATGACTTTTCGAATCCGGAGGTCGCCCAGAAGATTGCCAGGAAAATATCCAAATCCACGCAGGCACCGGTATTGTGGTTTTATGAAGCGGATGGGGATTTTCTCTGCCTGAAATTCTATTTGGACGGAAAGCAATTTGCCAGCTACTCCGGTGACGGTATCGGCCCCAATAAAAACCTGTTTCAGATCCCGCAGCTGATCGGGTATGAGGAGGGGCAGAAACGCCGGTTCTCCAGGATCCTGAACTGTTCGGACCCGGAGCTTCAGATCCCGCTGCTGGAAGAATTTTTTGGCGTGTGCCTGCTGCCGGTTCCGGAATGGCCGGAAGAAGATGCTCCGTCTGTTTCACGAACCCGCGGCGATTCCCGCTTCCGAGAGTTTGCAGAGGCGGAGAAGCTGCTTATGGGCAAACATGCTCCGGTCCGGGCGGAAATGGTACAGGAGCTGGAAGGGATCCTCCGGGATGCCGATTGGGAGTATCTGTGGTTTCCGGAAAGCCCCAAAGGGCCGCTTCCTCATTTCAGGACCCATTACTACCTGCTCAGCAAGGCCAGAGCAACAGGCGCTGAGAGTGTGCCGGTTTGTTTCCGAAACGGGCAAATTGAGCGCATTTCCCCGGAGGAAATGCGCAGGGAAGGGGCGGATCAACCCTATCCCCATCGGTGGATCGGAGAGGATCCCCGGTTCAGGCAGGAGTTCTGCCCTGATAGGTTGGTATTTGCCGATACCGCCCCGGCTGCGTACGCCGGAAGGGAAATGCGGCTCCCCGGGGGCTTCTATGGCCTGGGGTTTGACGGGAAGAAACGGCTGGTGCTGCATGATGACAGACAAACCTTCGCCATCGTGGACGAGAACCTGAAAATCGTCGCGAAACAGCGGCTGAAAGGGGATATCAGGGACATCGATGGCGATTATATCCTGACTGTGGGGGAGAAAGGGATCACCGGCACGATCAGAGTGTACCGGATGGTTGACGGAAAAAATACAAATCATTCTGCCATGGGCGGAATATGAATGGAACACGGAGGATGGACGGATGCGGATAACCATTGACGCCCTGGAAGCCTATTTGGACAAGCTGTACGGCGGCCGGGGAAACGAGCAGGGGCTGTTCATGAAGCTGGTGGAAGAAATTGGAGAGGTGGCGGAAATTCTCAACAAGCGAACCGGACGAAAAGCGTCGGAGGGCTCCGATCTGCAGGCGGAGCTGGGAAGGGAGCTGGCGGATGTCATCCATTACGCCGCAGCCATCGCGGCAGTGAACAAGCTGGATCTGAATGACATCATCCTTGAGAAGGACAGATCCGCAGCCGTGAAGTATCATCATGAGATCAATCTGGAGTCCTTCCTTCTGGAGTGCTGCGATCAGCTGCTTCCGGGGGAGTGAACAACTGGTTTTTTCGGCCGTTTTTAGGAGAAGTTTGTACATGTACAATTTTTCTTTGCGTAATTTGGCGATTTTGTCCACTTGACCGGTAGCGGCTACCGGGTGATACACTATGTGTATACCAGATTTTTACGGGATAAAGGAGTCTGAACATGATCTACAGAGATTTTCAGGGAGAGAAGCTGTCGCTGCTGGGCTTCGGCACCATGCGCCTGCCAACCAACCCCGACGGCAGCATTGATGAAGAACAGGTCCGCCGGATGACCCGCTATGCCATGGACCACGGCGTGAACTATTTTGACACTGCCTATCCTTACCACAACGGCAACTCGGAGCGGGTCATTGGCCGGGTGCTGAAGGACTATCCCCGGGACAGTTACTATCTTGCCACCAAGTATCCGGGCCATCAGATCCTGAGCAGCGGCTACAACCCTGCCGAAATATTTGAAGAACAGCTGCGCAAGTGCGATGTGGAGTATTTTGACTTCTATCTTCTGCACAATGTGTATGAAAAGTCCATGGAGACCTATCTGGATCCCAGGTGGGGCATCATCGACTATTTCAAGGAGCAGAAGCGCCTGGGAAGGATCCGGCATCTGGGCTTCAGCTGCCATGCCCAGACCCAGGGCCTGAAGGAATTTCTGGACATCTGCGGCGGCGATATGGAATTCTGCCAGGTCCAGATGAACTATCTGGACTGGACTTTGCAGGATGCCAAGGGAAAATATGAGCTGCTGACGGAGCGGGGAATTCCCGTCTGGGTCATGGAGCCTGTCCGGGGCGGCAAGCTGGCAAAGCTCGGGGAAGCCGAGGAAGCAAAGCTGAAGGCCCTCCGTCCGGAGGAATCCACCGCCGCCTGGGGCTTCCGGTTCCTGCAGGGCCTGCCCAATGTGACGGTGGTCCTCAGCGGTATGTCCAACATGGCCCAGATGGAGGACAATGTAAAGACCTTCTCCCAGGGTCAGCCTCTGAGCCGGGAGGAAACTGGGCTCCTGCTGGAGATCGCCGAGGGCATGAAGGACTCCGTCCCCTGTACCGCCTGCCGCTACTGCTGCGACGGCTGCCCCAAGGGGCTGGACATCCCCGGCTTTATCCGTACCTACAATGAGCTTCGGGTGGCCCCCACCACCAACGCGGCCATGCGGATCGAATTTATGCCCGAGGACAAGAAGCCCTCGGCCTGCATCGGCTGTGGGAAATGCGCCCGGGTCTGCCCCCAGAACATCGACATCCCCGGCGTTATGAAGGACCTGACGGAACGGATCCGCAAGCTTCCCAGCTGGGCGGAGATCTGCCGCCAGCGGGAAGCCGCTGCCAGGAAATAAAGGGTGGCTGCGATTATGGAATTTACCCGGAACAACGGTGTCCGGATGCCGGCAGTGGGCATCGGCACCTTCCTGATGCGCCCGGAACAGGCGGAGCAGGCGGTCTGCACCGCACTGGAAATGGGCTATCCCATGATCGACACCGACAACGCGTACAAATAGCACAAAGGGAAAGAAAAAACTGTCATTCCGAGCCATCCCGCAGGATGGCGTGGGAATCCCCCGGTTAGAAGGGAAACTTCTGATAATTGCCCTAAAAACCGGGGGATTGCCACACCAGTGACTGCGGTCACTGGTTCGCAATGACAGTTCTTTTATTTGTACAATTTAACTTTAGTGAGGCAGCCCCTTTTCTTTTTGCCAGCCTGCCGGCGCTGCCGGGCGATGTTCCCGCGGCGGAAGGTGTCTGGGGTTTATTGGAAGATTTCTCCGGCGGCGGCGATGATCCGGCGGATTTCGGTGTCCGTGTGGGCGCTGCTGAGGAACAGGGCTTCGAACTGGCTGGGGGCGGCGTAGATGCCCCGTGACAGGAGGCCGTGGTACCACTGACGGAACCGGGTCAGGTCCGAGGAACGGGCCTGGTCGTAGCCGGTAACCGGCTGCTCCGTGAAGAACACCGTCAGCAGAGAGCCTACCCGGTTGACCTGAACGGGGATGCCGGACAGAGCATCCTTCAGGCCTTCTTCCAACAGAGCGCCTTTCCGTTCCAGTTCGGTGTAGATTTCCGGATTGTTTTTCAGAATCCGCAGCTGGGCAAGGCCTGCCGCCATGGCCACGGGATTGCCGGACAGGGTGCCCGCCTGATACACGGGGCCCAGGGGCGCTACCAGCTCCATCAGCTTCCGGCTGCCGCCGTAGGCACCTACCGGCATGCCGCCGCCGATGATCTTGCCGTAGGTTACCAGATCCGCCCGGACGCCGTAGTATTCCTGAGCGCCGCCGGGGGCCAGACGGAAGCCGGTGATGACCTCATCGAAGATCAGCAGCGCACCGGATTCGTCGCAGAGTTTACGCAGCCCCTGCAGGAAGCCGGGCTGGGGAGGCACCACGCCCATATTGGCTGCCACGGGCTCCACGATCACCGCCGCCACCTGGCCGGGATTGGCGTTCAGCAACCCCTCCACACTGGCCAGGTCATTGTAGGAGGCGGTCAGGGTGTCCCCGGCGATCTCCTTTGGGACTCCCGCGGAATCCGGCGCGCCGCCGGTGAGAGCGCCGGAACCGGCCTTCACCAGCATGGAGTCGGAGTGGCCGTGATAGCAGCCTGCAAACTTGATGATCTTGCTGCGGCCTGTGGCTCCCCGGGCGAGACGGAGGGCGGACATCACTGCCTCGGTGCCGGAGTTGACCATGCGGACCATCTCCACGCCGGTCATCTGGCAGACCAGCTCTGCCATCTCCACCTCCGCCGCCGTGGGGGCGCCGAAGCTCAGACCTTTTTTGACGGCGTCCAGAACGGCCCGCTCCACTTCCTCCCGGCAGTGGCCCAGGATCAGGGGGCCCCAGGAGCCGATGAGGTCAATATATTCGTTTCCGTCCACGTCCCAGACGTGGCTTCCCAGGCCCCGGTCCAGGAACCGGGGATAGGTGCCCACGGAACGGCAGGCCCGCACCGGGGAATTGACGCCCCCGGGCAGTACCCGCTGGGCCGCGTCGAAAAGCTGTTCAGAGCGTGTCATCAGCCAAGATCTCCCTTCTCCATGGCCCGGGCCAGCTCCTTGGCGAAATAGGTGATGAGGATATCCGCTCCCGCCCGGTAGACGGACAGGGCGCTTTCGCACATGACCCGGTATTCGTCAATGAGACCGGCCTGGCCCGCCGCCTTGATCATGGCGTACTCGCCGCTGACGGAATAGGCCGCCAGAGGCAGATCAAAGGCGTCGGCGCACTCCCGGATGATGTCCAGGTAGCTCAGAGCGGGCTTGACCATGAGAATATCCGCGCCCTCCTGCACGTCCAGGGCGCACTCCTTCAGGGCTTCCTTCCGGTTGTGGGGATCCATCTGATAGCCCCGGCGGTCGCCGAAGGCAGGAGCGGAACCGGCAGCCTCCCGGAAAGGGCCATAAAAGGCGGAGGCATATTTGGCGGAATAGGACATGATGGGCGTGTTCTCGAAGCCGTTTTCATCCAGGACGGCCCGGATGGCGGCTACCCGGCCATCCATCATATCCGAGGGGGCTACCATGTCCGCTCCCGCCCGGACGTGGGACAGGGCGGTTTTGGCCAGGACCTCCAGGGTTTTGTCGTTGTCCACGGTGCGGCCGTGGAGGATTCCGCAGTGGCCGTGGTCGGTGTACTCGCACATGCACACGTCGGTGATGATGTAGCAGTCGGGATACTGAGCCTTGATGGCCCGGATGCCCTGCTGTACCACCCCCTCCGGATCCCAGGCGGAGGAACCGCACGCATCCTTATGGGCGGGGATGCCGAACAGCAGCACCCGGCGGACGCCGGCTTCCATGCAGGCGGCGATTTCCTCACAGATCCGGTCCGGGGAATAACGCCACTGACCGTCCAGGGAGGGGATGGGCTCCCGGATATTGCTCCCCTCCACCAAAAACAGGGGATAGACCAGACTGTCCGGGGAGACTCTGGTTTCCCGCACCATGCGGCGCAGGCTGTCGCAGGTCCGCAGCCTGCGGGGACGAATGACAAGGTCCATATTGATCATGCTCCTTTGATGCATTCCAGAAGGGATTCCATGGTGGCCTCCCGGGCGACGGTGACGGCAATGCCGAATTTTTTCGCTTCCTCAGCGGTCTGGGGGCCGATGCAGCAGCCCAGAACATTGGAAAGGTCAGCACCGGGAAGGCTTTCCACGAAGCCCCGGACGGTGGAGGCGCTGGTAAAGGTCACCAGCACCTTTCGCTTCAGCAGCTCCCCTACGGGAGCGTCCTCCGGAGCCTCATATACGGTATCATAACACGGAATATCCTGGAAGGGAATCCCGTTTTTCGTGAAAATTTCCGGCAGGGCATCGCTTCCCCGGCTGGCCCGGCACAGAAGCACCGGCCCATCCACTTTGTCCATGGCCCGGGCCAGGTGCGCCGAGTCGAAGA
Organism: bacterium; assembly: GCA_004562395.1. Taxonomy (GTDB): domain Bacteria; phylum Bacillota; class Clostridia; order Oscillospirales; family Oscillospiraceae; genus Faecousia. The sequence goes on from SFQY01000007.1 coordinate 50,905, forward strand.
CCTCCGGCACCAGATCCGCCTGCAGGCCGAACCGCTCCAGCTGAGCCGCCGTTTTGGGTCCGATGGCCGCCAGCTTCAGCCCCGCCAGCGCCCGGGCGTCCCGGCCGGACTTTCGCAGCCTCCGGAAGAAGATCTCCGGACCCGCGGGACTGGTGAACACCAGCCAGCGGAAACGGTCCAGTCCGGCAATGGCCTCCTCCAGCTGGGGGCAGTCCTCCCGGGGAACCGTGCGGATGCAGGGATAGGCGGTGACGCTGGCACCCAGAGCCCGCAGAGACTGGCAGAGGGTCCCGCTGCGGTCTGCCGGACGGGTGACGATAATGTCCTTTCCCTTCAGGGGCAGGGCATCAAACCAGTCGAATTTATCGGACAGGGAACAGACCTTGCCCACCACGATCACGGCGGGGCTTTGTATCCGCGCTGCCGTTGCTTCGGAGGGCAGCTCCGTCAGGGTGGAGATGACCTTTCTCTGCCGGGGCAGGGTGCCCTGCTCTACCACGGCGGCAGGGGTTTCCGGGTCCATCCCCGCCTCCAGCAGCCCATGACAGATCCGGGGCAGGGTACCCAGACCCATCAGAAACACCAGCGTTCCGCCGGTGCGGCACAGCGCTTCAAAATCGATCCGCAGGGGAGCCCCGGCTTTGGCATGGCCGGTGACAATGTGTACGCTGGAGCAGAAATCCCGGTGGGTCACGGGGATTCCGGCATAGGCAGGGGCCGCCAGCGCGGAGGTCACTCCGGGGACCACCTGGAAGGGAATTTTGTTCTGACAGAGCAGCTCCAGTTCTTCACCGCCCCGGCCGAACAGGAAGGGATCGCCGCCCTTCAGCCGCACCACCCGTTTGCCCTCCCGGGCTTTTTCCAGCAGAATTTCGTTGATCCGCTCCTGGGGAACCGGATGGTGTCCGGCCTCCTTGCCCACATTGATCCGTTCCGCCGGGGGAGGGATCAGAGCCAGAATCTCCGGGCTCACCAGCCGGTCGTAGACCACCACCTGGGCCTGTTCCAGGGCCTGACGGCCTTTTTCGGTCAGCAGACCGGGGTCTCCCGGTCCGGCGCCTACCAAAATCACATTGCCCATCATAGGCGTTTCACATTCCTTCCTTCAGTCGTGAGGCCAGAGCCCGGCCCAGGGCTTCCGCGTCGCCGGCAGGGCCGGACAGCGCCCCTTTTCGGATTACCCTTTCGTCGGGGCTGACGTACAGTCCCCGCAGAGTCAGCACCTGATCGTTCAGCTGGGCGAAGGCTGCCACGGGGGAACTGCATCCGCCGTCCAGCGCCCGGACAAAGGCCCGCTCCGCCAGAGCGCAGCAGGCGCTGCCGGGATCCTGAAAGATTTTCAGGCAGCTTGTATCCATACCCTGCCGGGTCTGTACCACCAGGATCCCCTGACCGGCAGCGGGGAGGATCTCTTCCGGAGAAAAATACCGGCTGATCCGATGCTCCAGGCCCAGGCGCTTCAGACCGGCAGCCGCCAGTACCAGGGCGGAATATTCCCCGCTGTCCAACTTGGCCAACCGGGTCTGCACATTGCCCCGGACGGGGGCTGCCGTCATGTGGGGAAACAGTGCCTTCAGCTGCAGCTGACGTCGGCGGGAGGAACAGCCGATGGGCTTCCCGGGGTCCAACTCCGATTCTCCCTCCGGCAGGACCAGCACGTCCAAAGGATCCTCCCGCCGGGAGAAGGCTGCCAGAGGCAGATCCTCCGGCACCTCCATGGGCATGTCCTTCAGAGAATGGACGGTAAAATCCACTCTGTTTTCCCGCAGAGCCTGATCCAGCTCCCGGACGAACAGCCCTTTTCCTCCGATTTGATCCAGTGTCCGGTTCAGGATCCGGTCACCGGTGGTTTTCATGGTCACCAGCTCCGTTTCCGCCTCCGGCAGGGCGGCGGAAATGGCATCCATTGCCATCCAGGCCTGAATGACGGCCAGCCGGCTGTCCCGGCTTCCGATTCGGATTTTCATTTCAATTCCTCCAATACCCGGCGGATCTCCCTGGCCGCCCGGGCGGTTTTGTGGTGATCCTTGCCTGAGGATACCACACCCGCGATCAGGTCTTCCCCGGCACAGACGGCGGGGAAATAAAAGGTACACTCCGCCTCGCAGTCCGCTACGGACACCGGAATTCCCAGACGCCGGGCCTCTTCCCAGACCTGGTGGTTTACCTGTCGGTCCGCCGTGGCGGCTATGGCCAGGAAAGCGCCCTCCAGATCTCCGGGACGGTAGGGTCTGGGGATCCAGTCCAGCCCTTCGGCACGGCAGCTTAGCTCCGGTGCCACCACGGTGATCCGGCAGCCGAACATCCGCAGAGTGCCGATCCGCCGGGAAGCGATGTTCCCGCCGCCGATCAGCACCACCCGTTTGTCCGTCAGATCCACAAACAGAGGGAATCGGGGTGGCCTGTCCGGAGCAGCCTGCCGCCGCTGCCACTGGAGGAACCGTTCCAGCTCCTCCCGGGCAATGGTCTCCATGGCCGCCAACTCTTCAGGACTTCCGGGGCCGCCGGTACCCAAAGAATCCGTATCATAGCAGCGCATCCGGTCTTTACAGGCGGGGTCAATGTCTCTGGGGACCGCCAGATCCACCGCAACCTTCGGCGGATGAACCACGGTTTGAAGCTGCTGCGCCGTCAGAACATAATGGGGACTGGAGGTGGCGCTGACCAGGGCGTCCATATCCTCCAGGGCGGCGATCCGGTCCTCAAAGGCCACGGCCCGGCATCCGGCGGGAACCACCGATTCTCCGTGGCGGTAGGTACGCAGGGTCACGCTGACCTGGGCACCGGCCTGATGCAGAAGCTGGGCGGCCAGACGGCCCATCTGGCCGTTGCCCACCACCAGGATCCGCCTGCCCTCCAGAGTCCCCAGTTCCTCAGTCAGGATCTCCAGACACCGTTTTCCCATGGAGGGGGAACCGTGGGTCACGGAAACCTCCGTTCTGGCCCGCTTTCCGGCGGTCACCGCCTGACGGAACAGAGCGGACAGAGTGGGACCGGCGGTCTGGACCTCCCGGGCCAGCTCCATGGCCAGCCGCACCTGGGTGACGATCTGATCCTCTCCCAGAATCTGAGAGTGGAGCCCACAGGCCACCTCCATCAGGTGAGCCGCGGCGTCCCGGCCACAGCGAGTGATAAAATAGGGCTCCATGGTTTCCTCCGGAACCCCCGCCCCACGGCACAGCAGCCGCCAGGGCGTTTCCGCCTCGCCGCAGAGGTACAGCTCCGTCCGGTTGCAGGTGGACAGCAGCACACAGCCCTCCACCCCGGGCTGCTTCCGGAGCCATTTCAGCAGGTCCTCCGCCTGCTGCCGGGAAAAAGCCAGCTTCTCCCGCAGCGCCAGGGAGGCCCGGTGGCAGTCCAGACCGGACATTGTCAGATTCATGATTTTCCTCCTTTGGTGATGACCAGGGAAAAATAGCCGGAAGGCTCTTTCAGGTCCGCAAACCGGGGATAGACCCGCTCGTTTTTCATGCCGCAGTTTTCCACCATGGCCGCGTCTTCCAACAGTCCCCGTTGGGCCAGCGCTTGCTGCAATTCCAGAATGGACCGCCCGGCTTTCATAAATACCTTGTTCGCCGGAACGTCCATCAGCGCCTCCTGGTCGTGGGAGGCGGGGATTACCAGCAGAGGCTCCCGGCCCAGGCAGAGGGGGCGGTTCAGCCGGGCGGCTGCCGCGCAGAAGGAGGGAACCCCGGGGACCACTTCTACCGGGTAGCCCCGGCGCAGCACCTTTTCATGCACATACATATAGGTGGAGTAGACTCCGGGATCGCCCAGAGTCAGAAAGGCCACCTGTTTGCCATCGTCCAGAAGGGCGCAGATCTGTTCCGCCGCTTCCTCATGGGCGGCGGCCATGACGGCCTTGTCCCGGACCATGGGCATCTGGACAAAGCGCACATCCTTCCCGGCAATATGGTCTTTGGCAATGTTCCAGGCGGTGTTGTCCGCACCGGGAGCGTCGGGTACCAGAACCACATCCGCTTCCTTCATAACCCGAATCGCCTTCAGGGTCAGCAGTTCCGGATCCCCGGGCCCCACGCCCACGCCCCAGAGCCTGCCCCGGACGGTTAGAACCTCCGCTGCTGCGGCACAGTGGGCCGTGAACAGCTTCCGGATCCCGGCACACTGCCCCAGCCCCTGCTGATGGCAGGTAACCCGGTATCCCTCTGCTCTGAGCCTTTCCGCCCAGAGTTCCATATCCCGGTGCGCGTGGCATCCGGGGGTCAGCAGGAAGGGAGATACCAGGAGCTTTCGGATCTCCGGCTTGTGGGGCAGCTGCTCCAGAACGGATTCCAGAGAGGGCTGGCCGTTCATCACGGCAAAATACACATTGTCCCGGCGGCCCTGCAGCGCCTGGGCCATCCGCAGATAATCGGCATTGTCGGAACCGGACCTGCCGTGGCCCATAAGAAGCAGGGCCTCTCCGTCTTCCGGAGCGGGAAGCCATTCCAGCAGAGCCTCCGCCGCATCGGAAATGTCACGCTCCGATCCCAGCAGGGGAGCCCCCACCGAGATCCGCAGCCGAGAGCGGAAGGCATCCACCTCCGCGCACAGCTTTTCGTATTCGATGCCCCGGGATATGAACAGGGGCTGCACCGCCACATGGGTAAAGCCCTCCGCTGCCAGACCGTCCAGGGCCTGGACCGGGTCCTGCGCCAGAATGCCCTGCTGACGCAGAGTTTGGAGGACTGTTTCACCGGTATAGGCCCGGCGGATCTCCCAGCCAGGAAAGGCCTCCGCCAGAGTGCGTTCCAGGACGGCAACGGACTGCTCCAGAGCGCCGGGATAGGCGGTACCGAAGGAAACGGCCAGAATCGCTTTTTTCATAGTCTACTCCCTTTCGTTCCGGGACGCCGTGTACAGCAGCGCGTTGCAGATAGCAGCGGCTACATTGCTGCCGCCCTTACGGCCCCGGGCCACGATCCAGGGACAGTCCATTTCCATGGTCAGTTCCTTTGCCTCCACCACATTGACAAAGCCCACCGGCACGCCGATGATCAGGGAAGGAGCGGGCAGAGTGCCTGCCTGCCACAGCTCGTACAGCCGCACCAGAGCTGTGGGGGCGTTCCCGATGGCGTAGATCAGGGGTTTGCCAAGAGCCGCGGCCCGCTCCATGCTTACCGACGCCCGGGTAACGCCCAGGGCCTTTGCCTGCGCGGCCACCTCCGGATCGGCAATGAAATTGTGGATCTGCCCGCCGAATTTGGCCAGAACCCGCTTGTTGATGCCGGACATGGCCATGGTGGTATCGGTCACGATATCCGTGCCCCGGCGAAGGGCGTCCACCCCCAGCTCCACGGCTTTGGGGGAAAAGCAGAGATTTTCCGCGTAATCGAAATCGGCGGTGGTGTGAATGGCCCGCAGGATCACCGCCTCATTTTCCGGAGGCAGGGGGACCTTCAGCTCCGAGCGGATGATCTCCATGCTCCGCACTTCGATCTGCGACGGCTCTACACGCTGTAATTGCATTTGTTTCTCTCCTTCCGGGATTTGCTCCCGATGGTCTGCCGGACCGGATGGACCGGCGGGCAGACAAAAAATAAGCAGCCTGATGGCTGCCCAATAAAAGGGCAAGACTGCCCGTTTATCCAGGGACTGATCACCGCAGCCTTGGTCAAAAAAACGTGTGAGCAGGTATCCTGGCTTCAGATCTTCGCTTGGCGCGCCTTCTCAGGCGGATACCGCCCAATGGCCTGTGCGCTTCGCTCCCTGTAACAGTGACGGGTTCGCTTCGGACTTGCACCGAATTCCCTGCAGGGCATCTCAAAAAATTCTCCTTTGCGGTGCGGGCGGAGTGTTTGCTCTGCCCGTCAGAAAATTCCCGGATGGGGCCTGTATTCCGTGAAGGAACTCACACGGTATTCCGTTCTTCTATAGTGTATATCCTTTTTTGCGGGATGTCAATGCTTTTCCGGGCTGGGAAAAGAGGAAGAAGCATCCGCCGCCGGCGGATGCTTCCAGGGTACAATGAAATATAATGTGCATATCGGTTATCCTCAGCTGCCCGATAAATTGGTGTTTGACAGGGGCGTTTCGTAGGGCGGGGTCATGACCCCGCCGACCCGCCGCGAGTTTCCGATCGGTTGGTTGAACGGAAAATGGCTCGTTCATACCGTAGGGCTTATGGCTATCCCCGGGCATAAATCGGAACCTGGTCGGCGGGGTCATGACCCCCGCCCTACGAAACATCCCTGCAAACACCAATTGATTGAGCCGCTGAGCAAAGATGATAAGCACATTTAAAAACATCCCCGAAGGGGATACCACATCTTATATCTCATATCTTATATCTTATATCTGCGTTCCGACTCCCAGCCCAGGACCGCTGCCCGGAGTCCCTCCAGATCCAGAACGCCCAGGGCAAAGCCTTTTTTCACCAGCTCCTCCGGCAGGTACTCGTCATACTTGTCAAACAGGGGCAGCTCCTTGGGGTAGACCAGTTCCATGGGATCCATGGGCTTGCGGATCTCCTCGGCCACGATCCGGAAAAAGGCTTCCGCGTCCACCTTCATGGTAAACTGCATGTAGTAGGGCCGGGCGGAGTCAAAATTCCGCAGCCCCAGCCGGTCCGCGCATTTGATCTTCAGAAAGCGCTCCATGGCCAGGAAGGCATAGGTTCCCACCCAGGGAAGCAGACACCACATATTGCCTCCCAGATGGATCAGGGGCTTTTCTCCCGCCCCGGAATGGGCGGCGGTATAGCGGGCCTGCTCCAGCCGGGCCACGGCGTTTTTCATCAGGTAGGGATATTGCCTGTCCTCCCGGAGGACCCGGCGCATCCGGGCGAGAATTTTGGTGTGGAGGTCCCCGGGACACTGGCCGAAGTAGGCGGGAATGCTGCCCTTTACCTGCTCACAGTATACCAGATGCCGCTTGTGGTCCACATCCAGCACCAGCCACACATGACCGGCGATGGCCAGCTTTTCTCCCACAGGAGGCGGCAGCACCACGGTGCCCAGCTCCTGGGCCTCGCAGCGGACGGTGTATTCCTCGTTTTCCTGAAACACTCCGTAGAACTTGAAGGAATTTACCACCCGTTCTCCCGCCAGACCTACGATCAGACCGCCCTGCTCCGTCTGCTGGATGTGGTCCGTGCGGATCAGGTGGCGCAGAAGCACCTTGAAGTCCTCCTGACAGATCCGGTGAAAATAGCTCAGCCGCAGCACCCGGTCCGCCAGAGCCCGGGGGGATAGCTCTCCGCAGGAGGCCAGGGTGGACATGGTCTGGTGATAGAGCAGGCTGAAGGGAAGCCGGTCCAGCCGGGGCGGCTCCACCCAGCGTTCCTCCAGATAGAGCTGGATCAGGGCGATGCCCTGCAGCAGCTTCCAGGGAATGGTGGAGGGCAGCATGGCCCGGATCTCCGGCTCGTCCTCCCGGATGACAAACCACATTTCCGGCGGAAGCTCCCGCCGTCCGGTGCGGCCCATGCGCTGCAGAAAGGAGGACACCGTCCAGGGGGCGTCGATCTGAAAGGCCCGTTCCAGACGGCCGATGTCGATGCCCAGCTCCAGCGTGGCGGTGGTCACGGTGGTCATATACTGGGAATCGTCCTTCATGATCTGCTCCGCCGTTTCCCGGTAGGAGGCGGAGAGGTTGCCGTGGTGGATCAGGAACCGGTCCGGCTCGTGCATGCGTTCGCAGTACTGCCGCAGGGTGGTGGTAACGGTCTCGCATTCCTCCCGGGAGTTGACGAAGACCAGGCATTTCTTCCCCCGGGTATGCTCAAAAATGTAGCCGATGCCGGGATCCGCGTTTTCCGGGGCCTGGTCGGTTTTTTCCTCCAGCACCGGCAGGGCCTCGATGTCGGTCCGGTCCTCGGCGGCCTGGGTGTTTTTGACATAGAAATGCTCCATGCTCAGCCGCCAGCGGCTCCCCTTGGCCTCGATCTTCGGGATGATGGTCCTGCGTCCGGTGCCCAGGGACAGAAATTCCCCGGTCTTTTCCGGATCGCCGATGGTGGCGGACAGCCCGATGCGGCGGGGGTTGACCCCGGCCAGCCGGGACAGCCGCTCGATGAGGCACAGGGTCTGCCCGCCCCGGTCACCCCGGAGCAGGGAGTGGACCTCGTCGATGACCACAAACCGCAGATCGCCGAAGAGCTTGGGGATGGCGGCGTGCTTGTGCAGCAGCATGGCCTCCAGGGATTCCGGTGTGATCTGCAGGATCCCGCTGGGATGCTTCATGAGCTTGCTCTTGTGACTCTGAGCTACGTCGCCATGCCAGTGCCAGACCGAAATGTCGGCCTCGGCGCACAGGTCGTTGAGACGGGAAAACTGGTCGTTGATCAGCGCCTTCAGGGGGCCGATATAGATACAGCCCACGCTCCTGGGCATATCCTCGGAAAACAGGGTGATGATGGGGAAAAAGGCGGCCTCCGTCTTGCCGGAAGCGGTGGAGGCGGTCAGCAGCACATTGTCATCGGTGTTGAAAATCGCTTCCCCGGCGGCCACCTGAATCGCCCGGAGGTTTTCCCAGCGGTTGCGGTAGATATACTCCTGCACAAAGGGGGCAAAACGGTCAAATATGTGCATAGGTTCCCTCTTACAATTCAAATTCCGCGAAGGAAGCGTCCGCCGCTTCCTCCTGCACCGCGTTCTGGGCGTAGGTGAAGTCCTGGGAGCCCAGCAGAGCCCGGACCTTGACCTCCGGATTCTGATAGACGATGTCCAGAACCTCGATGAAGTCCCGGATGACCTCCCGGGGGGTGATATGGGCGTCCGCGCCGATGCGCCCGAATTCAATTTCGATAAAGTCCACCATATCGGGCTGGGTGACGATCTGGGGGTATTCATACAGTCCCGCGTGGATGTCCGCCAGCTTTTCGATGAGGATCAGCATTTCCTCGTGGGTCAGGGGCTGAAGCCGGATCACCGGGGACAGCAGGTCCTTGTGCCCACCGGCAAAGTGCCCCTCGGCCAGCCGGGAGCGGAGGGCCTCATAGCTGAAGACGCCCCGGCGGGGATCCTCCATGCACTGGGGAGTGCCGCACATGATGATGCCCAGATGCCGGGCCTTGCCCTGCATGGTGTCGTTGTACATGGTGAGGATTTTTTCGTAGTTATACTGCCGGGTGATGGCGTTGGGGATCTTGTAGATATTCACCAGCTCGTCGATGAGGATCAGCATACCCGCGTAGCCCGCCTGGTTCAGGAAGCAGGCGAATAGCTTCAGGTATTCGTACCAGTCGTCATCCGTGATGACGATGGTCACCCCCAGCTCCTGCCGGGCCTCTGTTTTGGTGGCGTATTCTCCCCGGAACCATTTGAGAACCTTGGCCTTGGTCTCGTCGTCGCCGGAGACATAGGCCCGGTAATACAGGGTCAGCAGCCGGGTGAAGTCGAAGCCGTGGACCATTTCGTTCAGGGAGCCGATGACGGCGGAGATCTTCTTTTCCACCAGAGGCGGGAGCCGGGGGTCGGTGACGCTGAGATCACCGGAGGCCATGACCTCCTGCTGTACGTTGCTGATCCAGCGGTCCAGGATCAGCGGCAGGGCGCCGCCCTCGGGCTTTGTCTTGGTGGACATGTTGCGGATCAGTTCCTTGTAGGTGGCCAGGCCCTGGCCACGGGTACCCTGGAGCCGGCGCTCCGGGGAGAGATCCGCGTCCACCACCACGAAATTCTTCGCCATTACATAGTTGCGGATGGTCTGCAGCAGAAAGCTTTTGCCGCTGCCGTACTTGCCGACGATGAAACGGAAGGAAGCGCCTCCGTCGGCGATGATCTCCACATCGTGAAGCAGGGCGTCGATCTCCGCCTTGCGGCCTACGGTGATGTAGGGCAGTCCCACTCTGGGAACGACGCCGCCCTTCAGGGAATTGATCAGGGTTTGGGCGATTCTTCTGGGTATTTTCATGGCAGCACCATCTCTTTCAGGTCGTCGATATAGTCTTCCACCGGTTGGGGCAGGTCATCCGGAAGCAGCACGGAATCCCCAAAGGTGTCGTAAAGCTTTTCGTTGATGCCGTCTACCAGCACCGACAGCAGGTATCCCTCCTTACGGACCCAGCCCACGTCCCCGCCGTAAAGCAGGCACTGCAGCAGGCGGTATTCCGCCGGACTCAGGGGAGAATCCATAGGAGGAGCTTCGGCGGGAGCGGCTGCGCTCGGCTCCGGTTCCCGGGCAGCTTCCTCTGCCGGGATTTCAAGTTCTTCCTCCACCGTCAGCTTGTCCCGGGTGGCAGCGGCATCCTGCCGGATTCTGGCCAGCTGGGAATAGTCAATGTGAATTTTTTTCGCCTCCGCGGCCTTTTTCTCCGCCAGAAGCCCCTGAACCTCCTCCCGGATGATCCGGAGGATCCACTTGGTATCCAGCTCCGGTTTCACGGGGTAGCGGTAGGCGTATTCCTGACGCATGACGGAATCTATGGTTTTTATCAGGTCGTTCAGCTTCTCACTGGCCAGGGAAGAACTGCTGTGCATCCGCACGGTCCAGAAACCGTTTTTGCAGTGGTATACACACCGTTCGTCCAGGACAAATTCGAACTCCCCGGTTTTGCGCTGATCCAGAAAGACGGCGGAGAGAAACAGGCTGACCGGATACTCCTGAATGCTGCCGAAATACTGCTCCACCATGGTTTTTTTGCAGCGGGAGGCATAATGCTCCGAGATCCGGCGAAGCACCCGGGAGATCACAGCGTCAAAGTCGTCAGAATGCTCCGGGTAGAATTTGGATCGCTCCAGCCACTTGGGGCTGAACTGCTTTACCGCCCAGACGACCTTGGAATCCTCCTGCTGCCGGATGTTGTCCAGCACAGTGATGCTCCTGTCAAAAATCACCTGACGGCTGTTTGCCAGAAAGTTCGGATCCAGCCTGTAATAGACCACATAATCCACAAGCCATTGGGACAGATAGGGGAGGATCTTTTCGTCCAGCTGGCCGTAGGCGTCCTGAAAGTACAGAAGCTTCCGATAGCCGTCCAGGGGATCCGCCGTGCCGATCTGGTTGAGCAGCTCATAAATATAGAGAAAGGCGAAGGACAGGGAGGTTTTGCGGACATCTCCTTTGCGCAGCTTTGTACGCCAGGAAAAGTATCCCCGAAGCTCCTGGTCCGTGAGGGCCTGGTAGGTGGGAAAATAGCGCACAACATTGCCGTCGAAGGCATAGTCATCTTCATAGTTGGCCAGAAGCTTGGCCTGTTTTACGAAAATGGATTCCCGGGACTGCCAGGTTTTTCCCGGGGCGTTTTCCAGAGAGCGGGCGGCACGGATCGCGGACGGCATACGCTCCGTGCTGCGTTCCGGACGGGGCTGGATGACCTCATCCCGGAAGACGTTGCTGTAAAACCAGTCCGCGGCTTTTCTCATCCTGTTCGTATCCGTAACGGGGCCACCTCCTTCGGTCAAATGTTTGAGATTATTATATACCAGAAGGGCGGGCCAGTCAAGGGAACACCGCAAAAATCGGATGAACAGCGCCTTTTTTCTCCGGAGGCTTCGGTTCCCCGCAAAAAATCCCCATGGAGAGCAGCTACATCTGCCCTTCATGGGGACTGGGACGTCAGGGCCGGTACACCCGGTTCATGGCGATGACCTGCCCATTCTCGATGACAATGCTGGTGTCATAGGGGGTGAAGCCATAGTCAATGCCGGTACCCTCCACCAGGAAATCGCCGGGATAGTAGGTGACTTCGCCCTTCTCCGGATCGGAGCCGTCGGTATACACAAAGTCGGGGGAAACCCGGACAGTTGCCTCGCCGAGGGAATGATAGGCATACGTGTCGTTGGGCCCGGTCTCATGGAAGGTACCGTCCTCATCGGTGCGCAGCTCATACCCGCCGGCATCGTAACCGCCGTTGATCAGAACGGCGCCATAGGCATCCCGCGCAGCGGACACCACCGGGACTTCCTGACCGCCGATGACCAGAATATCGCCTTCCTTCAGCGCCGCGATATCCACCGGGTCGTACCGGTCGTAGGTATAGACCGTTACCTTCATCTGCATGGCGCCGGTGTCATCCACATAGGCGTCTCCTTCCTTCAGGGAAACCGCAACGGTGCAGTTGTCCAGACGGCTCAGCTCCATGGTTTCCGTCAAGGGAGCAATGACGGTGGTCGCGGTCGCGGCCTCGGTTTGAGAAGCGGTGGATGCTTCCGGCGCGGCGGATTTGCAGCCGGTCAGAAGACAGCACACCGCAAGCAGTCCCAATACAATCTTTTTCATAAAGCACCTCCTGTAAAAACAGTGCCGATATCATACCGCGTTCGCTCCGGTTTGGCAAGTTAAGCTTTTATTAAGTTTCCGGAAGAAAATGGAAAAAGGACGGGCAATGGCGAATACAGTTGCACAGGAGGTGACGCGTATGATCGCCGCGGCATGGCTGATTTTAAGCTCTCTGCTGTATTCGCTGCAACTGAACACAGGCTCCTTCCCCAAACCCCTGACCGAAGAGGAGGAACGCCACTACCTGGCACTGGCCCAACAGGGAGACCTGGAGGCCCGGAATATCCTGATCGAACGCAACCTGCGCCTGGTGGCCCATATTATGAATAAGGGATAATGCCCGCGGAGAGTTTTTCCGGGCAATTCAGGAAGTTGTGAATTTACCTATATCGGAAAGAAAGTGTCCGTTTTCTGGAACGGAAAAAAGGACCTTCTCGGCAGAATGTGCTGCGACTTTCTGCGATGTAACAAAAATGAAAAAACAAGGTAACGATTCAGTCGTACCCGAAATTTCTCATAAAAATGATCGTTTAGCGGCCTGACGGCCCCCTCTGACGAGGGGGCTGTCAGCGAAGCTGACTGGGGGAGAGAAAGCCTGAAAGCTTTCGCATTCCTGGTAAATACGGGAAAAGACGGAACAAACCTTCGGAGCGTAAACGATCATTTACGTGAAACTCTCTACCACAACTGAATAGTTACAAAACAAGTTTTTTACATGGATATAACAAACTTGACGGACGGCGGAATGAATGGTAGGATAAATACAGAAAAAACTTACGAACTGGATAGAGAGGACAGCTACTATGGAAAGCTTCGTAATCAGTGTATCCCTTGGAACCGGATGCTACCGACATATTCAGATCAGCGCGGATGCCACGCTGTATCGGCTTCACAAGGCAATTTTAGCGGCATTCCAGTTTGACGACGACCACCTGCATGCCTTCTTTATGGATAATAAACGGTGGAGCCGGTGGGATATGTTTGTCGCTCACAAATCGGAGCCATCTGACCGTCTGACAAAAAAGTATTCCCTACAGCGGGCCGGTTTGGTGAAAGGAAAGAAATTTTTGTATCTGTTTGACTTTGGAGATGAATGGCTATTTCAGTGCAGAGTACTCAGGGAGCTGGATGAAAAAACGGATATCCCGGTTGTCATCCGAAGCGTGGGGGAATCACCGGAGCAATATCCGCCCTGTGATGACTGGGATGAGGATGGTTGGGAAGTGATCGAGGTCTTACATCCCCAGGGAATACCCCCGGAGGAAAAGAAGCCGCAGACGGAGCAGGATTGTAGGCTTCCGGATTTGGGCGAGGATGACGAACTGTGGCCGGATTTCGATTATGAAGGTTTCCCCAGACTTTATCCCCTCTCGGTTGCTTTGGAGGAATTTGAAAAGCTGCCGATTTCAATTGATGAAGCCCTTGATATTATGGAATACTGTGACGCTGCCGCAAGATTGTATGGCGTAATTCCTCTCAGAAAGCTCCTGGAAATATATAATAAGCACAATAAACCCATATCTACGGATCTTTTTTTGAAAATCGCGGAAATCCTTCGCCATCAGTATCGGTTGTTTTCAATCCTGAACTGTGAGGCATTGAAGCAGCATGCTCCAATGGACGATCCGCTGGATTGGGAAATTGTTGCCCAGTATGTTTATGAAACGGACATTAATGATTATTATGCCTTTGTTCAGCTTCAGGGAGAGAAACCGTATTGTATTCTTCCCAAGGCGGAATTTCTCCGCTATGCAAATCCAAATTATTTTCCCAAAACCGTACAGGTCAAGCAGATGCGTCAGTTCCTTCTTTCTGTGACGGAATCTCAAAGCGATGCGGAAACGATTCTTTTTGATTTGCAGGAAATGATTGCCTTAGACCTTGCGGTAGACGATATCCTCGATATTCTGGCAGAGGACGGTCTTCAGTTTGAAAGCAAAACGGAGCTGAATTCGTTCCTTTCCCTGTATCAGGAACTCAATAATCATTCCCGGAAATATATCAATCGTGGCTACACCCCGGCTGAGCTGGCCCGCATCCTGCCAATCGCCGGGCAAGTTTCCTTGTTTGACGATGCAACATCGACTCCTGCCCCGTAAACTGTTTCCGGAACTCCCTCCCGAAATACCTCATGTCCCTGCGGCAGCGGCAGAAAGTAAAAAACTGCTGCGGAAAAGGAAAATAATGCTGAAATCGTAAAGAACATTCACACGAGAAAGTTGGGGCAAAAGAAATGACAGAACTGGAGATTATGCAGCGGGCGAAGATGTACATGGAAAAGCTGGCCCAGGGGATCGATCCGATTTCGGATCAGGAAATGCCTGAGGACTCCGTGCTGAACAATGTCCGGCTGGCGAGATGCTTTTTCTATGTGTCCGGGATTTTGGATCAGGTAATTGCGAACGGCGGCAAGGTTGTCAGTATTTCCCAAAAAGACTTTTTTATCACGGATGAAGAACTGCGGCGTGTGGATCCGTCACAGGAGCCAATCCGGATCACGCAGTTTGTTGACCTCATTATGAATGCGATCAACGATCCGGACCGGAAGCGTTTGAAGACAACGACGATTACCGGATGGTTGATTCAGAAAGGTTTTATGACGAAACAGGCAGACGCAGACGGCAAATCCCAACGTCTTCCAACGGCCATGGGGGAGAAACTCGGCTTGTCTGCCATGCTCCGGCAAGGCCAGTACGGAACCTATCGGGCGGTCTTCTATTCCGAGGAGGCTCAGCGGTTTCTTCTGGATCATCTGCAGGAGATGCTGCAGGCTGAAAAATAGCGGTGCTGATGTGAATATGGACAGGCCCGGCGGGAGACAACCTCCTGCCGGGCATTCATGTGGCACGATCCTTCCTTTACGGAACAGCATATGGGGCTTGATTTGTGCCTGCTGCTGTGATAAGCTAGATATAAAGGGGGCGATATTGTGTACTATGCACACATTCGGGAGGACGGCTGTGTTCAAACGATACAGGAACATCTGGAGGGAACCGCTCAACGATGCGGCGAATTTGCCAGGCAGTTTGGGGAAGAGAACCGCGGACGATTTCTCGGTTATGCCCACGACATAGGAAAATGTTCAGAGGCTTTCCAAAAACGTCTCCACGGCGGTCCAAAGGTGGATCACGCTACGGCGGGGGCTCTGGAATGTGCAAAAGTTGGAGAAAACGCCATGGCCTGCTGTGTTGTTGGGCATCATGGCGGGCTGCCGGATTTTGGGAACCCCAAAACGGATTATCCGGGAATGCCAACCTTTGCCGGGCGGATAAAAAAGGGAATGGCAGGCGGTATCCCGGCCTGCCATTGGAATGGAACACTGCCCGACCCAGGGAGAAAACCGGATATAAAAGATCCCTACGCGCTATCCATGTGGGTTCGAATGCTGTATTCTTGCCTGGTGGATGCGGACTATTTGGAC
This sequence comes from bacterium, assembly GCA_004562395.1. Lineage (GTDB taxonomy): Bacteria > Bacillota > Clostridia > Oscillospirales > Oscillospiraceae > Faecousia. Next base: position 66,488 of record SFQY01000007.1, read on the forward strand.
ACGGAAGCGTTCATGGCGGAATCGAAACCTCAGCGGGGTAATTATGATTCCATGTCGGTGCTGCTGGAACGGTTGAAGGACAACATCCGGCCCTGGTTTCCGGGGAACACGGAACTTAACAAAAAACGTTGTTCCATCCTGTCTCAATGCCTGGAAAAAGCGCCGCAGCCACGGGGTATCTACTCGCTGACTGTCCCCACTGGCGGCGGGAAGACGGTTTCTTCTCTGGCTTTTGCACTGCAGCACGCAGTGGCCAACGGACTGGACCGGGTGATTTATGTCATTCCTTACACCTCCATCATCGAACAAAATGCCGCTGTTTTCCGGGAGATTCTGGGGGAAAACAACGTGGTGGAACACCACAGCGGCGTTTGCTGCGATGATAACGACGAAACGAATACCGCCAATCACTTTCAGCGGCTGGCAGCGGAAAACTGGGACGCTCCAGTGATCGTGACGACAGCGGTACAGTTTTTTGAATCGATCTATTCCAACCGCTCTTCACAGTGCCGCAAGCTGCACAATCTGGCGAACAGCGTGGTGATTTTTGACGAGGCGCAGATGCTTCCAACCTGTCACCTGCTTCCCTGCGTGGGAGCTATGGCCAGTCTTGTGTCTCAATTCCGCGCCACGATTTTGCTCTGCACAGCCACGCAGCCGGTGCTGGGGGATTTGTTCGGCCGGTTCTGCCCGGAGCGGCAAATTACGGAGCTGTGCCCGGAGGTGGCAGAGAATTTCCGAAATTTCCGCCGTGTGACCTATCGGGACGGCGGTACGCTGTCCGATGAAACGCTTGCCGGGGAGTTGTGTCGGGAAAAGCAGGTGCTGTGTATCGTGAATACCCGCAAAACGGCGCAAACACTATATTCACTGCTTCCGGAGGAGGGGAGGTTTCACCTGTCTACGTTGCTGTACCCTGCCCATAGAAAGGCAGTGCTGAAAACAATCCGGCAGCGGCTGAAAGCTGGACTGCCCTGCAGGGTGGTATCCACATCACTGATAGAAGCCGGTGTGGATGTGGATTTCCCCTCCGTCTACCGGGAAATCGCGGGGCTGGATGCCATTGCCCAGGCCGCAGGCCGCTGCAACCGGGAAGGAAAGCGGGATGCGGAAGCAAGCATTGTAACCTACTTTCGGAGTGAACACCCTGTGCCGGTTTTGCAGAAGATCAATATTCAGGCAGCTCACGAGGCTCTGAAGCAGTGCGGCGATCCCGGCAATCCGGAAACAATAAACCGCTACTTTACCTCTCTGCGGTCATGGATTGGGGAGAATATGGACAAATCCGGAATGATGAAAACCCTGCGAGAGCAGCTGCTTCCCTTCAAGACTGTTTCGGAGGCGTTTCATCTGATTGAGGAAGAAACCTGTACTGTCTACATTCCTTTGGGAGAAGGAGAACCGATTTGCCATCTCCTGCAGGAAGGACGGGCCAATCGGGAGGACTTCCGCCGGGCGGGGCAGTACAGTGTCAGCATTTATCGGCAGCATTTCCAGGCTCTGGTGAACGCCGGAGATATTTTGCCTCTGTCGGATGACAGCGCGATTCTGACCAATCTCAGCCTGTATGACCCGGAAATGGGATTGTCCATGAAAGCCGATGGGGGAAAAGCGGAATTTATTTGAATCATACCCGTTTTATTGGACATTTTCTGTGCTATAGTGAAAATAGTAAGAGACTTTGGAAGTGCTCTGTGATATTTTTATTATGTGCCACGGAAAAAGAGTCGACCGGGTTGGCAGAAAAGCGAGCTGCCCGGCCGATTCCAATAAAAATCCATACAAGAAAGGAGAATGCCTATGTCAATTTCCGTTGAGGTCTGGGGAGATTATGCCTGCTTCTCGCGGCCGGAAATGAAAGTGGAACGGGTCAGCTATGACGTGATGACGCCTTCCGCTGCCCGGGGGCTGCTGGAGGCAATTTACTGGCATCCAGGCATGAAGTGGGTTGTTGACCGGATTCACGTTTGTGCCCCTATCCGTTTTACCAACATCCGGCGCAATGAGGTCAAGGACACCATCAGTGCCCGGAAAGCCCAGACCGTTATGGAACGGGGCGGGGAATTCTATCTGGCTACACCGGACAGCATTCAGCAGCGTGCCGCCATGGTGCTGCGGGATGTGCGCTATGTCATTGATGCCCATTTTGAGATGACTGCCAGAGCAACCCCGACAGACAACCCCGGAAAATTTCAGGACATCATGCGCCGCCGGGTGGAAAAGGGGCAGTTTTATCACCAGCCCTGTTTTGGCGTCCGGGAGTTTCCCGCCCACTTCAAGCCCTGTACGGAGCTTCCCCCCTGTCCGGAGGAGCTGAAGGGCGAAAAGGATCTGGGCTGGATGCTGCTGGATTTGGACTATTCTGACGGGGAGAATATAACGCCCCACTTCTTCCGGGCAGTGCTGCGGGACGGTGTTCTGGAGGTGCCGCCAATGTACAGTGAGGAGGTGCGGATGTGATTCTGCAAGCATTGACCCGGCTGTTCGAGGACCTGGCGCAGCAGGGGAAAATTGCCCGCCCCGGATGGAACCCGGCAAAGATCAGCTATGCCCTGTGCCTGGACGAACGGGGCAATTTGGAAAATGTTGTCCCTCTGCTGTCGGAAACGACAGTGGGAAAGAAAACCCAGCTGCGCCCGACACCCGTGGAGCTGCCATCCTCTGTTACCCGGACGGTTGGTATTCTGCCCAATTTCCTGTGGGACAATGCCAGCTATCTTCTGGGGGCTGACGAGAAGGGCAAGCCGGAACGAAGCCTGAGCTGCTTCCGCGCCTGCGCAGAGCTGCATCACAAGCTGCTGGATGCTGTGGATTCTCCTGCCGCAAAGGCGATTTTGGCCTATTTTGATACTTGGCATCCGGAAGAGGCGCCAGTCCACCCTGCTCTTGGGGACTGCTGGCAGGAACTGATGAAAGGCGGAAATCTGGTTTTTCGGGTAGATGGTATGTTTGCTCAGGACGACCCGGCAATCCGGGAGGCATGGAACACCCATTACAGCAGAGAAGAAGGAGAAAAACAGCAATGCTTGGTCACCGGTAACTGGGATGTGGCGGAACCGGTACACCCTGCAATCAAGGGCGTTGCCGGCGCACAGTCCAGCGGTGCTGCCATTGTGTCCTTCAACGCCTCCGCCTTCTGCTCTTATGGCAAAGAGCAGAGCCTGAACGCTCCAGTCGGCAAGTACGCTGCCTTTGCCTATACAGCCGCGCTGAATTACCTGCTGGCGGATAAGCCCAATGTCCACCGCATCGGCGATACTACCGTGGTTTGCTGGGCGGAGGGGGCGGAACCACAGTACAGTCTGTTCGCTGGACTGTCTCTGTTTGGCGACAATCTTCCGGAGGGATTGAGCATCAACGATCTGCATTCCGCGCTGCGAAGTCTTGCACAAGGGCTTCCCTGTGAAGAACTAAAGTTGGATCCCAAACGTCCCTTCTACATTCTGGGTCTCGCCCCCAATGCAGCCAGGCTGTCCGTCCGGTTTTTCTGCCGCGATTCCTTCGGCAGCCTGATGAAGAATGTCAATGCCCACCATAAGCGTATGGAAATCGTGGGCAATCGATACGCCATCACACCTCTTTGGGCGATGTTCCGGGAGACGGTGAATTTGAACACCACAGACAAGGCTCCTTCCCCTGTGATGGCAGGCGCTGTGACGCGAGCCATCTTTATGGGAACCGCCTATCCTGCCTCTCTGCTGGAAGCGACCATGCTCCGCATCCGGGCAGAGCGGGAGATCACCCCCGGACGAGCGGCGATTCTGAAAGCCTTTTATCTGAAAAATACCAATGATCTGTGCCCAAAGGAGGTACTGACTGTGAGCCTGAATGAAAACAGCACCAACATTCCCTATACATTGGGACGCTTGTTCTCGGTCTATGAGGCTGTTCAGGAGAGCGCGAATCCTGGAATCAACGCCACCATCAAGGACAAGTATTTCAATTCCGCATCTGCCACACCGGCGACCATCTTCCCAATCCTGGATAATCTGTGCCAGAAGCATCTGCGTAAGCTGGACACCGGCCTGCGTATCACCTATGATCGTCAGATTGGCAAGCTGAAGGACGTTCTGGGAGAATGCTACCCCTCCCGTCTGTCCCTGCCGGAGCAAGGATCCTTTAATCTGGGTTATTATCATCAGAAACAGTTCCGCTTTACAAAAAAGGAGGATAAATAATATGAGCGCCATTTCCAACCGGTACGAATTCGTAATCTTTTTCGATGTGGAAAACGGAAACCCCAATGGTGATCCGGATGCCGGCAATATGCCCCGTGTCGACCCGGAAACCGGCTACGGCCTGGTGACGGACGTATGTCTGAAGCGAAAAATCCGCAACTATGTGGAAACTGTAAAGGAGGGAGAGCCTGGCTACCGCATCTACGTCAAGGACGGCGTGCCCCTGAACCGCAGCGATGCGGAAGCCTGCGCTTATGTCGGCGTTGATCCCGCCAAGCTGAAAGAGGCTAAGAAGAAGGATGCCGATCTGGATGTCAAAATCCGGGACTTTATGTGCCAGAACTTCTTCGATATCCGTACTTTCGGCGCTGTGATGACCACTTTCGTTAAGGGCGCACTGAACTGTGGTCAGGTGCGGGGCCCTGTTCAGCTGGGCTTTGCCCGAAGCGTTGACCCCATTTTGCCGCAGGAGGTTACCATTACCCGCGTTGCCATTACCACTGAGGCAGACGCGGAGAAAAAAGGAACGGAAATGGGGCGGAAGTACATTGTTCCCTATGGCCTGTACCGGGCGGAGGGCTATGTGTCCGCTAACCTGGCACGGAAGACCACCGGCTTTTCCGAGGAGGACCTGCAGCTTCTGTGGCAGGCAATTCTCAACATGTTTGAATTGGATCATTCTGCTGCCCGGGGCAAGATGTCCGTCCGGGAACTGATTGTATTCCGCCACGATTCCGAACTGGGCAATGCACCTGCCTACAAGCTGTTCAATCTGGTAAAAGCAGAGCGGATCCCCGGCGTGGTTACACCCAGGGCCTACTCCGATTATCGGATTAGCGTGGACGAGGCCCGTCTGCCTGACGGCGTTGCCTGTACGCGCATGGGGTGATCTATTCGGAGGAAAATTTCCTCCAACTGTCGGGACTCCAGCATTTCGCCTTCTGCCGCCGGCAATGGGCACTGATTCATATTGAGAATCAGTGGGAAGAAAATTTTCGCACCATTGACGGAGCGATTTTACACCAAAACGCCCATGACACGCAGTTTTTCGAGAGCCGGGGGGATCGGTTTGTTACCCGGGGTGTCAGCGTCTATTCCGCGGAGCTGGGTGTTTCCGGGCAATGTGACGTTCTGGAGTATCACAGGGGAAATACAGGCATCCCTCTGGCCGGGAAGGAGGGCCTTTGGCAGCCCTATCCGGTGGAGTATAAACGAGGCCGCCCCCGGGAGGATACCGGGGACGCCCTCCAGCTTTGCGGACAGGCTATGTGTCTGGAAACCATGCTGTGCTGCGATGTCCCGGAAGGCGCACTGTATTACGGGGAGATTCGCCGGCGGGAGCGGGTCGTCTTTACCCCGGAGCTGCGTTCCCAGGTCAAAGACCTGCTGGCGCAGATGCACGACCTCTATCAGCGGGGTTATACGCCTAAGGTCAAGCCCACGAAAAGCTGTAACGCCTGTTCCATGAAGGAGCTCTGCCTGCCAAAGCTGATGAAAAACCGCTCCGTGTCCGCTTATCTCAAAGATGCTATGGAGGAAATGCCATGAAGCAGCTTCTGAACACCCTGTTTGTCACCTCTGAGGACATTTACCTGTCATTGGAGGGAGAAAACGTCCTGGCCAACCGGGACAGGGAAGTGGTTGCCCGGTATCCCCTGCATACGCTGCAGACCATTGTCAGCTTCTCTTATTCCGGGGCATCTCCGGCACTGATGGGAGCCTGCGCCGAGAAGCGGATCGGACTGGCATTCTGTACGCCCAGAGGGAAGTTCCTGGCGCGGGTCTGCGGAGAAAGCAACGGCAACGTTCTGCTGCGCCGGAAACAATACCGGATCGCGGACGACCCGCGGCAAAGCTGTACCGTTGCCCGGTATATGATCTTTGGGAAGCTCAGCAATTCCGCGGCAAGCATTCAAAGAACCCTGCGGGATCATGCACCGCGAGTGGAAAACTGCGGCCTGGAGGAGGCGGCCGGTCAAATCCGGAAGCTGCTACCCCAGGTGCTGGAGGTGCCGGATATGGAGGCGCTTCGTGGTCTGGAGGGCGTGGGCGCGGCGGCCTATTTCGGCGTTTTTGACCATATGCTGCTGAACCGGAAGGGGGATTTCTTCTTCCGGGGGCGCAGCCGCCGGCCGCCGCTGGACCGGGTCAACGCCATGCTGTCTTTTGCCTATAGCCTTTTGGCACACGACTGTGCCAGCGCGCTGGAAAGTGTGGGGCTGGATCCCTATGTGGGATTTCTTCACAGAGACCGTCCGGGACGGGAATCCCTGGCCTTGGACTTGATGGAGGAACTGCGGCCATGCATGGCAGACCGCTTTGTACTGACGCTGGTGAACAACCGGATGGTTCGGCCAGAGGATTTTCAGGCACAGGACAGCGGCGCGGTCCTGCTCACCGACGAGGGGCGGAAAAAGTTTCTGAAAGCATGGCAAGAGAGAAAACGGGATACGCTGACCCATCCCTATCTCAATGAGAAAATGAGCTGGGGGCTGATTCCCTATGTTCAGGCGCTGCTGCTTGCCCGGTATCTCCGGGGAGATTTGGACGCCTATCCGCCGTTTTTATGGAAGTGAGGATATGTTGGTTCTGATTACTTACGACGTCAGCACGGAGGATGCCGCCGGGCGAAAAAGACTGCGGCAGATTGCGAAAAAATGTGTGGACTACGGCCAGCGGGTGCAGAACTCGGTGTTTGAGTGCCTGCTGGACGCCGGCCAGTGCCGCAGTCTGCAGGCCAAGCTGCTGTCCATCATGGATCCGGAAAAGGACAGCCTCCGCTTCTACTACCTGGGGAATCAATATGAAAAAAAGGTTGAGCATTTCGGCTGCAAGAACACCTATCTGCCGGAGGATACCCTGATCCTGTAGTGCGAAGCTCCGGTGAACAGGAATTCCCGGGAGGTTCGCACGGCTTTTTCGTGAACCTGTGTGGAGAATACCTGCTTTTGAACCGGTTTGGTACGGCTTTTCCGGGGGCCTGCCCGACAAAATTTGATACCTTTGCCAAAGATGCCGCCGGAAATTTATGCATCTTTGCTGTCGCTCCCCCCACGGGGAGCGTGGATTGAAATACCCGCAGAAACAGCGTTAAATGGTATATCAGGAGTCGCTCCCCCCACGGGGAGCGTGGATTGAAATGTCGCGGAAAAACTCGTTGCAAATGAGCGCATAGTCGCTCCCCCCACGGGGAGCGTGGATTGAAATCATAATGGACTCCGGGCTTGTGAACTTTCCGCTGGTCGCTCCCCCCACGGGGAGCGTGGATTGAAATTCGTCGCGAAAGAACTCGTTGCAGATCAGCGCGGTCGCTCCCCCCACGGGGAGCGTGGATTGAAATCCTTCTTCCTGCTCTGCACCGGCCTGCGCAAAAGGTCGCTCCCCCCACGGGGAGCGTGGATTGAAATATCGATCGTCTTAAATTGCTGCCGGAAAGAGGTGTCGCTCCCCCCACGGGGAGCGTGGATTGAAATAGTAAAAGACTTGATAAAGTCGTGATTGACGTCGGTCGCTCCCCCCACGGGGAGCGTGGATTGAAATATGACGTTCGAATCCTTAAGTTCAACGGACTCGGGTCGCTCCCCCCACGGGGAGCGTGGATTGAAATCGTCCGTGATGAATCTTCTTGCTTTTAATTTTCGTCGCTCCCCCCACGGGGAGCGTGGATTGAAATGGAAAATAGAACCGGAGAGGATAAGCCGAAGAAAGTCGCTCCCCCCACGGGGAGCGTGGATTGAAATATCACGTGCGAAATTTGGAGAGCCTATCGGGATGTCGCTCCCCCCACGGGGAGCGTGGATTGAAATAGACGTATCACCATCCTTTACAACATCAGAGACGTCGCTCCCCCCACGGGGAGCGTGGATTGAAATTCAAAGCCGATGACCTGTATTACGATAATGCTGGGTCGCTCCCCCCACGGGGAGCGTGGATTGAAATTTTTGATACCGACTCTATGGAGTTTGACCCTTGTGTCGCTCCCCCCACGGGGAGCGTGGATTGAAATTCACCCGCTGCAAGGCTCTACATGGCCCTGTAGCGTCGCTCCCCCCACGGGGAGCGTGGATTGAAATAGACTTCCATCCCCGGCTCTGGTGAGTCCACAGGTCGCTCCCCCCACGGGGAGCGTGGATTGAAATACAAGAAGCAAAGCTTGCTGGAAAAATCAAATTATTGTCGCTCCCCCCACGGGGAGCGTGGATTGAAATTCGATGATGGTTTCAAGCTGCCGGATGTTATCGGTCGCTCCCCCCACGGGGAGCGTGGATTGAAATATTTTGTTGCGTTGGCCTTATTTGCCAGCGTCTTGTCGCTCCCCCCACGGGGAGCGTGGATTGAAATCTAACTTACCTTGCAGCGTTTAACAAACGCTGCGGTCGCTCCCCCCACGGGGAGCGTGGATTGAAATACGGGAATAATCTATATGACAGCCAAGACAACGACCGTCGCTCCCCCCACGGGGAGCGTGGATTGAAATCTATCTCTGTGTCTGAGGTTACCAATAATGCTCAGGTCGCTCCCCCCACGGGGAGCGTGGATTGAAATGTCGACGAGGTCTTGCCTGGCGATACCTTTAACGTCGCTCCCCCCACGGGGAGCGTGGATTGAAATCGCCTGTTGGTACATCTGCTTGGAAGGCTTGGCAGTCGCTCCCCCCACGGGGAGCGTGGATTGAAATTCCAGCTGCCTGCCAACTGCTCAGAAGGGCGATCGTCGCTCCCCCCACGGGGAGCGTGGATTGAAATTTGCGTTTGACCATTTGCTGGTCGATATCATAGGGTCGCTCCCCCCACGGGGAGCGTGGATTGAAATACCCTGCGGAAGGACGGGCGATACATGGCGAGATGTCGCTCCCCCCACGGGGAGCGTGGATTGAAATATACGTATGCCGGATCCCCCGTCCATCAGATTTGTCGCTCCCCCCACGGGGAGCGTGGATTGAAATTTGTTAAGAAAGGCTATCATTTTACCCTGTGTTAGTCGCTCCCCCCACGGGGAGCGTGGATTGAAATACCAGAAAATGGAAAAAGAGCGCTCCAGGATCAAGTCGCTCCCCCCACGGGGAGCGTGGATTGAAATTACTGGAACTTAATAATGATGAACTTAAAAATGAGTCGCTCCCCCCACGGGGAGCGTGGATTGAAATAGGAGATTTGGGCCGATTACCGTTATAAGCCGTGTCGCTCCCCCCACGGGGAGCGTGGATTGAAATACCAGAGAGAATATCGGCAAACCAGCGCTTCCAGGTCGCTCCCCCCACGGGGAGCGTGGATTGAAATTCAAATTTAACGGACTCGGTCAGCCGATCTACAAGTCGCTCCCCCCACGGGGAGCGTGGATTGAAATACCACAAAACTCACGCCAGTGCTTCCAGACCAAAGTCGCTCCCCCCACGGGGAGCGTGGATTGAAATTTCCGATGTCGCTTCTGCCCGCGATGAGCTTATGGTCGCTCCCCCCACGGGGAGCGTGGATTGAAATACGTATGCCAAAGCCGGATCGGCAAGGGGCGGCGTCGCTCCCCCCACGGGGAGCGTGGATTGAAATCTCTTTCGGCTTTTTTGCCTCCTCAAGACGGTGGGTCGCTCCCCCCACGGGGAGCGTGGATTGAAATTACAAAGACGAGAACGAAAAATTCCTGGCAATGGTCGCTCCCCCCACGGGGAGCGTGGATTGAAATCGGTATTATTTTGTTGGTGCGTATGAAATAGCCGGTCGCTCCCCCCACGGGGAGCGTGGATTGAAATCGATACCCCCAGGGGGGGTCTTGAAGCCAGGGGTCGCTCCCCCCACGGGGAGCGTGGATTGAAATATTGAAATCAATCCTTCTTCCTACGTGGACCTGTCGTCGCTCCCCCCACGGGGAGCGTGGATTGAAATATTTCTCTTCTGATTGGAGGTTGATTTTTTGAATCGTCGCTCCCCCCACGGGGAGCGTGGATTGAAATCGTATCTGAGGTTACTAATAATGCTCAGACTGCGGTCGCTCCCCCCACGGGGAGCGTGGATTGAAATGTAGATATAAATTTCCGCCCTTGGGTTTTCCTTGTCGCTCCCCCCACGGGGAGCGTGGATTGAAATATTTATATACAGACGAGTGACACCTTATCTCTGGTGTCGCTCCCCCCACGGGGAGCGTGGATTGAAATGAGATAGCGAGGATCAAAGCAAGACATAAAATCGTCGCTCCCCCCACGGGGAGCGTGGATTGAAATAATTTTCTCGTCCCATTATGAACATATACAGCAGTCGCTCCCCCCACGGGGAGCGTGGATTGAAATCGTAGAGGAACTTTCCGAGTGTCAGAAAGAAATAGTCGCTCCCCCCACGGGGAGCGTGGATTGAAATATATCGTCCAACTCTTTCTGGACGGTAGGAAGCTGTCGCTCCCCCCACGGGGAGCGTGGATTGAAATCTCAATTTCGGAGGAAAGGGCGATAAGACTCGGAGTCGCTCCCCCCACGGGGAGCGTGGATTGAAATTTGACCCGGTGACATCAATGGACGCCCTTGCGGGTCGCTCCCCCCACGGGGAGCGTGGATTGAAATGGTTTCCAGCCACAAAAAGCACCCCCAGAAAAGAGTCGCTCCCCCCACGGGGAGCGTGGATTGAAATAGTGCATTTATGGCGTAGATTTGAAACTGACAACGGTCGCTCCCCCCACGGGGAGCGTGGATTGAAATTCCACAGGCGTGGCGAGTACCATATTGCGACTAGTCGCTCCCCCCACGGGGAGCGTGGATTGAAATGTTGGTCAAGAATAGTCTGAATCTGCTTTTCCGGTCGCTCCCCCCACGGGGAGCGTGGATTGAAATGCCATCGCTGACATTGTTAATAAGGCCGGAAACCAGTCGCTCCCCCCACGGGGAGCGTGGATTGAAATCATCCAAACCACGTGGTTGTCCGTGATGGCGTTGTCGCTCCCCCCACGGGGAGCGTGGATTGAAATTGCTGATGATAAACTTAAATATAACAATGACTGGGTCGCTCCCCCCACGGGGAGCGTGGATTGAAATAAGACTGAATCCAACAAAACCAAACTTGGAAAGGGTCGCTCCCCCCACGGGGAGCGTGGATTGAAATGCCGATATCCTCTCTGGTAAATCTGGTAAACCGAGTCGCTCCCCCCACGGGGAGCGTGGATTGAAATGATGAATTGATTACAAGCTGGATGTTAGGCCTCGTCGCTCCCCCCACGGGGAGCGTGGATTGAAATGGTGATCTTGGTGCAAAGTCCAACACTGGCGATGGTCGCTCCCCCCACGGGGAGCGTGGATTGAAATTTTTATTTCGGCCTCCGTCATCCCAATCGATGCGGTCGCTCCCCCCACGGGGAGCGTGGATTGAAATATTATGGCGACGCATCCACTACCCGTCGTTCTCTGTCGCTCCCCCCACGGGGAGCGTGGATTGAAATACCTGGGTGAAACTGGCGTTTATCAGGCTGAGAGTCGCTCCCCCCACGGGGAGCGTGGATTGAAATACCTCCTGCTTTGCAAACTAAAAATCAATTAGACGTCGCTCCCCCCACGGGGAGCGTGGATTGAAATCCTGTGGACACGTTCCCAGTCCTCAGCGATTTCCGTCGCTCCCCCCACGGGGAGCGTGGATTGAAATCATGGACTTACGCCCACGCACTGCCGGGGCCTAGTCGCTCCCCCCACGGGGAGCGTGGATTGAAATAATAACTCCATCAGGCTTGAATATGTCAAATGTAGGTCGCTCCCCCCACGGGGAGCGTGGATTGAAATGAACTTAGGACTGGAATAATAAAGCTGTCCAAGCTGTCGCTCCCCCCACGGGGAGCGTGGATTGAAATACCACAGAACTGTCTCCAGTGCTGCCAGACAAGAGTCGCTCCCCCCACGGGGAGCGTGGATTGAAATGGGTTAACAGCAGAAGTACCGCCAGGGGAACCATCGTCGCTCCCCCCACGGGGAGCGTGGATTGAAATCTCTGGATGATGCAAATCAGACCGGTTCCAATGGGTCGCTCCCCCCACGGGGAGCGTGGATTGAAATAGCTATCGCTACGCTCGCGGGGAGGCGCTGGAGCGTCGCTCCCCCCACGGGGAGCGTGGATTGAAATGCAAGGACATAGCGGCCAACGTCCTGCATAGCCGTCGCTCCCCCCACGGGGAGCGTGGATTGAAATACCTCAGTACACATATACATCCGGCAGCGACGCGGTCGCTCCCCCCACGGGGAGCGTGGATTGAAATACATCAGCCGTAGAAACAGGAAAAGTACCACCAGGTCGCTCCCCCCACGGGGAGCGTGGATTGAAATAAACTTAGGACTGGAATAATAAAGCTGTCCAAGCGTCGCTCCCCCCACGGGGAGCGTGGATTGAAATTCGTGAGTAATCAATATGACAACCAAGGCAGCGGTCGCTCCCCCCACGGGGAGCGTGGATTGAAATGCAGAAGCTCTGCAATCGCCAGCAAGATCATCTCGTCGCTCCCCCCACGGGGAGCGTGGATTGAAATTGATACTGCATAGGCTCACAAAAAAGAAAGCGAGGTCGCTCCCCCCACGGGGAGCGTGGATTGAAATAATGTAAATGACAGTCCCGGGATCAGCCGCATCGTCGCTCCCCCCACGGGGAGCGTGGATTGAAATCATTCGACACCAACCGGGAGGCCCATATAATCGGGTCGCTCCCCCCACGGGGAGCGTGGATTGAAATGCCGCAGAACTCACGCCAGTGTTTCCAAACAAGAGTCGCTCCCCCCACGGGGAGCGTGGATTGAAATATCCCGTAATGCTTTGCAAGATCAGCATTAAGAGTCGCTCCCCCCACGGGGAGCGTGGATTGAAATTACCACTCGCAGCAATGGTATCGCTTCAAGCGGGTCGCTCCCCCCACGGGGAGCGTGGATTGAAATCTTGCCGGTATTCCAGTTCCAACGCTTGCTGTCGTCGCTCCCCCCACGGGGAGCGTGGATTGAAATTGATCTATGTGGACGGAATGTATTACTGGATCAGTCGCTCCCCCCACGGGGAGCGTGGATTGAAATTCCGGAGGTCCCGGCCAAATCGGGGAACGCATTGGTCGCTCCCCCCACGGGGAGCGTGGATTGAAATTTTTCCTGAGCCGCCTGCTCCGCCTGACGGGCCGGTCGCTCCCCCCACGGGGAGCGTGGATTGAAATCTTCTGGATCTGATGACAAAAGAGGAAAACATTGGTCGCTCCCCCCACGGGGAGCGTGGATTGAAATAGAACGCACACGCAGAGTTCTGCGGCGGAAAGAGGTCGCTCCCCCCACGGGGAGCGTGGATTGAAATTTTGCACGGGCATGCGCAAAAGCGAGGCGCTGGGTCGCTCCCCCCACGGGGAGCGTGGATTGAAATACGGATCCAGCCGTCGGAAAGAGTGGGAGGCTCGTGTCGCTCCCCCCACGGGGAGCGTGGATTGAAATCCGTCCTGCGGATCTCCGGGTCCCGGGTCAGGCGGTCGCTCCCCCCACGGGGAGCGTGGATTGAAATTGGAATCATATACCGGGAAAGAACGCCGCAAGGCGTCGCTCCCCCCACGGGGAGCGTGGATTGAAATTGGAAAAATACTCTCCTGCCAACAATCAGGACAGGTCGCTCCCCCCACGGGGAGCGTGGATTGAAATCGTATGAGGATTGCTGAGTATAAAAAAGGAAAAAGTCGCTCCCCCCACGGGGAGCGTGGATTGAAATGCTTCTGTTCGTGTTTTTTAATGCCTCCATCGGGTCGCTCCCCCCACGGGGAGCGTGGATTGAAATGCGGAGGGCGCTGGCTCTGATTCCGGGACGGGCGGTCGCTCCCCCCACGGGGAGCGTGGATTGAAATCTTGATGGACAGGATACTGTTAAGACTTATAAGAGTCGCTCCCCCCACGGGGAGCGTGGATTGAAATGACGTTACGATTCAGAAAAATCAGCCTCCAATCATGTCGCTCCCCCCACGGGGAGCGTGGATTGAAATCGCATCGAACTCACCTCCATATCTACGGGCCTCGTCGCTCCCCCCACGGGGAGCGTGGATTGAAATATGGCGCCTTGTGTTAAAGAGGTGCCGAGCCAGTAGTCGCTCCCCCCACGGGGAGCGTGGATTGAAATGTTCACGATGGCGAGGCTCTTTGCGCACCCCCTGTCGCTCCCCCCACGGGGAGCGTGGATTGAAATAAACAGGCCCACATTGCCGCCGTTGTCAAGGCGGTCGCTCCCCCCACGGGGAGCGTGGATTGAAATTCCACCATCTTGCACACGCTCTCCAGGCCGGTGGTCGCTCCCCCCACGGGGAGCGTGGATTGAAATCAGAATGGAGGTGTCCCCCTTCCCTGCCATCAGCGTCGCTCCCCCCACGGGGAGCGTGGATTGAAATGCAGATAAGCAGTCGTGACAGAATTGGACGATGGTCGCTCCCCCCACGGGGAGCGTGGATTGAAATTTTGAGTATTGCGAGGCAAACAAGGACGAACAGTGTCGCTCCCCCCACGGGGAGCGTGGATTGAAATGATTTCCTTGGCCGCGTTATGTACAGCTATTTCTCGTCGCTCCCCCCACGGGGAGCGTGGATTGAAATCAGTCGCATTCCAGCGGGACATGACCATAGAAAGTCGCTCCCCCCACGGGGAGCGTGGATTGAAATTCAGACCATGTTGCCATGCCGGAATTCCCCGGCTACAACGGCCCGGCCTCCCATGAGTGCTGGCTGCTGAAGGTCAAGGCTGTCACCCATCGGAAAAATCCCATTATGCAAACATGCATTGGCCCCAGTGAGGAGCATGTCAACATGGCGGGGATCCCCACGGAAGCCTCCATCCTGGGGATGATCGACAAGGCTTTGCCCGGGAAGGTGCTGAACTGCTATGCCCACCGGTCAGGCGGCGGAAAATATATGGCAATTCTGCAGTGCAGAAAAACCGTCCATACCGACGAGG
This sequence comes from bacterium, assembly GCA_004562395.1. Classification (GTDB taxonomy): domain Bacteria; phylum Bacillota; class Clostridia; order Oscillospirales; family Oscillospiraceae; genus Faecousia. Next base: position 81,580 of record SFQY01000007.1, read on the forward strand.
GTAAGCAGCGCCAGGCGGCACTGCTGGCTTTCTCGGCATTCCCCGAGCTGAAGCATGTCATTCTGGTGGACGAGGATGTGGACATCTTCGATACCAACGATGTGCTTTGGGCCATGAATACCCGGTTCCAGGGGGATGTGGACATCCTGACCTTGCCCGGTGTGCGCTGCCATCCTCTGGATCCCAGGCCTTGTTCCAGGCAAAGAATTTCGGCAGTGATCTCTTTGCCCAAAAACTCACGGGTCAATTGAAAGCGTCTCATCCATTCCCTCCCACTGATAGCTGTCCTCATCCAGATCGAACTGGGACAGGATGCGGTTCACCGTATAGCGGGTACAGTCCTCCACAGAAGCGGGGTGGTTATAATAGGTCAGCATCGGCGGCAGAACAACCGCTCCCAGACGGCTGACCTCATATAGATTCCTCAAATGCACGGTGGACAGCGGCGCTTCCCGCGCCACCAGCACCAGCTTGCGCCGTTCCTTCAGCATCACATCCGCGGCCCGCAGTAGCAGATTGTCGGAATACCCGGACACGATGCCCGCTACGGTTTTCATGCTGCATGGCACCACGATCATCCCCATGGTCCGGAAGCTGCCGGAGGCTGGGGCCGCGCCGATATTGCCGTTGGCATGACAGACGCTTGCCAGGGACTTAAGCTGCGCCATAGAGACATCCGTTTCCTGAGCCAGGGTCAGTTCCGCCCCATGGGTGACGATCAGATGGGCCTGCACCTGCGGATGGCGGTCACGGAGCTGGCGCAGCAGCTCCACAGTCAGCGGGGCGCCGGACGCCCCGCTCATGCCGATGACCAGACGCTTATCCATGGAGCCACTTCTCCGGATCCAGCTCCATAAAGGGAGCGCGGCGGAAACGGTCCTTCAGCGCAAAGGGAACGGTACAGTCGAAGATGGTCTTGGCGGAGATGCCCACATCCCGAATGGAGGGGGAATAAGCAGGGTTGGAGCTGCATGTATCGGTTTTCGGAGGAGATCTTCCCCATATTGGCGCGGTCAGCATTGCGTCCGCGGATGGCGTGTGCAGTACCGTACAATTTCCCGGGCATCGGGACGGCGCTGTCAGCGAGCGATGGGCAAGAATCCTGGCCCATGCGGGGTATTGTCCTGCGGTGGTTGAAGCAGGCATCCATTATGACCAACTAAGCCCGCAAGGCATTGCCGGGGTCCTGTCCTTAACCGACAAAATGCTGGACCATGCGCTGGACCTTTTATCCGCAAAAGGCAATGCGGCAGAGGATACGCAGAGCAAGAAATAACTCCCCGAAAAACCCAGGACGTCATCTTTTACCGGATGATGGCCTGGGTTTTTGCATTCTGGAATGTGTGACCTCAAATGCACGCTCCCTGCGGCGGTGCCTGCCTGATAAGATCCCAAGGGTTTCTTGTATGAAAGAAACGGGATGCCAAAGAGAACGGCGCTCCACCTCGACCTACGATATGCTCCCTTTCGCGGCTGTGAATGACGCAAAGGGAAGACGCACGGCATGATGGGATTTGAAAATCATATGGTAATACGGGGTGAGTGCAGATGAATGAGGTACAGCGGGAGATCCTGTGCGTCTTATTGCAGACGCTTTTGGAAAAGAAGCTGATCACGCAGGACATCCATGACAAATCCCGGAACAGAATCCTTGGTACATTGGATTTACCCGGATTCTTCTGCGAGGCTGAGGATGGAGAGGGGGATTCCAATGGAAGTACGTAAAATCCGCGCGGAGCTTCGAATGGGGAGGTCGATTTTCGACCTCCCTCTGCGGGTGACCTTCTACGCCCGGGTGTCCACCGATCAGGAGGAACAAATCAATTCTCTGGAGAATCAGGTGCAGTATTATACGGAGCTGATCAAGAGCAAGCCCAACTGGACCTTCGTGCCGGGGTACATCGACGAGGGCATCTCCGGCGGCACCACGAAAAAACGGGAGGATTTCAACCGGATGATCCGGGATGCCGGGGCGGGGCTGTTTGACTTTATCATTACCAAAGAGATTTCCAGGTTTTCCCGCTCCACGCTGGACAGCATCCAATACACCCAGGAATTGCTGGAAAACAATGTGGGCGTGCTGTTCCAGAACGACAATATCAACACCCTGGATACGGACAGCGAGTTCCGACTGGTCATCATGGCAGGTGTTGCACAGGATGAAATCCGCAAGCTGTCCGAACGACTGAAATTCGGTTTCCGGCAGGCCATCAAAAACGGTCATGTACTGGGCAACGATAAGCTCTACGGCTACGACAAAAAGGATTGTGTTCTGACCACAAATCCGGAGGAAGCAGAGATTATCCGCATTATCTTCGACCTCTACGCCAACCAGAAGCTGGGCACCCGGAGCATCTCCAAGAAGCTGACGGAGATGGGTTACACCAGCCGGGAGGGGAATGCCTTCAACACCCTGACCATTCGTCATATTTTGGAGAATCCCAAATACAAGGGCTGGTACTGCGGCAATAAAACCCAAAGTCTGGATTACCGCACAAAAAAGAAAGCCTTTCTGGACGAAAGCGAGTGGGTCATGTACCCGGATCCCACTATTCCGGCTATCGTGCCGGAGGAACTGTGGAACCGGGCAAACGCCCTGTACAAGAAAAGGAGAGAAGAAATGATGGAACATACCAGCGGCGAAAGCTTCCAAAACCGCTACCCCTACAGCACAAAAATCATCTGCGAGGAACACGGCACCACCTTCCACCGGCAGGTGCTGGAAAGCAAGAAGGGCAAAAAAGAGGTCTGGCAATGCAAGGTCTACCGTACCCACGGCCGGGCGGCATGTTCCGCGCCCCAGATCCGCAGCAGCGAACTGGATCTGATTCTCAGCCGGATTTTCAAAGAACTGATGAAGGAGAAACAGACGATCATCGATTCTCTGGTTACGGTGCTGACCAATGTTCCGAAAGAAGTGGACTATGGGAGCCGGCGCCGCCGGGTGGAAGATGAGATCGGAGAGATCAACCTGAAAAAAGACCGCCTGCTGGACTTAAGTGTGGAAGGCGCCCTGACGGTGGAGGAATTCAAACAGCGAAACGATGCCCTGAATGTGCAGATCCGAATGCTGGAAATCCAGCTGGACACCATCCGGGAGCAGGAAGCCAAGTCCAAAGACGGCAATCTGAACATCGCGGAAATCCGGAGGGTTCTGGACAGGGAATTAAGCTTTGAGGAGGGTGTCAACACCGCAATGGTTGCCTCCATTTTGGAGAAAACCGTTGTAAAAAAGGAGAGCGGCAAGGAGGAAATCCACCTGGATATATACCTGAAGTCAGGACGGCAGTATGAGGCGGTATATGCCCCCAACAAAACCTCCGCAAGCATCATCCGTCTAAAAAGTATTACGCCCAGACTGCCGATCAGGAAGACCTGATTTCCATTGGAACCATTGGACTCATCAAAGGGATCACCACCTTCGACCCGTCAAAAGGGGCAAGGCTGGCCACCTACGCGGCCCGGTGCGTGGAAAATGCTATCCTATCATAACAGAACAATCGGCGATTGAGGTGGCGGAACGGGTGTCTTTTGAGGCAAAATGGCGCCTGCTGGCGAGAGTGGGAGTCCGCTGCTATATTCTGATTTCCAATGTATCGGGTGCGGTAAAAGTAGCCCCGCTCCAGATTCTTCAATTTCCGGTGGTGCTGCCGCACAAGTTTCAGGACGCGGAAAAGTTCAATTTGCAGTTCCCGGACTTCTCAGAAATCACCGAAACAGCGGACAAGCTGCGCTGGCTTCGATACCAGAAAGGCCTGCGCCAGAGAGATGTTGCAGACTACGCCGGGATAGACCGGAGCACCTATGTCCACTACGAAGAATACGGCAAGGACCTCTATCCGCCGGAGCACATGGAGAAAATCGCGCAGCTTTTTGAAGTGCCGGTCGATACGCTTCTGGATGACTACAATCTATTTCTGAGAAATGGTCAGGGTGAGCAGATCAAGGCGATCCGAACGAAACTGGGGCTGACGCAAAAACAATATGCGGACAAGCTGGGCATCAGCCTTGGAAATCTCAAGCATTGGGAGCAAAACCGCAAGCAGATTTTCAAATCCACATGGGAGAAGTATTTCAAGCAGGGTCTTGAAAGCTGTGAATAATTCCGATAGAATTATTACAGAATCATTCAGGAGATA
>SFQY01000008.1 GCA_004562395.1 bacterium
GGGGGTGTCAAAGACTACCTCCGGCTTGGCGTGAATGTCGATCATGCCCTTTTCGATGCACTTGTGGTAGCGCACCATGCGCTGCATACCGTGGGACTCGATGCCGTACAGGTCAGAGGTCAGCAGCACGTCCTGAATGATGTCCGCTTCGGCTTCGGTAAAGCCGAACTTCTGAAATGCTTCCATGCACAACCGGTGCAGGGTTTCGTAGGACCAATATTGATACGCCATAGTAGTCTTCCTTTCTTAAATGTCTTTATAAATCGGCGCCAGAGCGTCGTGGATCGCTTTATACTTTACGAACAGTTTTTCATAGAGGGCAGTGTTCTCCGGATCCGGGACGGACACGGAGTCGATCCGGACACAGGTCTGAGCCGCCTGGGCAAAGCTGTCGAACCAGCCCATGCCCACCGCCGTCATCATGGCGGTGCCGAAGGAGGAATCGTCCACCTTGACCTTCTCCAGCCTCATTCCCAGTACATCGGACACGATCTGCCGCCAGAGCATACCCTTGGCGCCGCCGCCGATGATCCGCACCCGCTTCATCTCCACTCCGAGGCCCCGGAGGGTGTTCAGGCAGTCCTTCAGGCTCATGGCAACGCCCTCCAGCGTTGCCCGGGTGAAGTGGGCGGTGGTATGAATGGAGCTGATGCCCGTGTAGCTTCCCTTCAGGTCGGGATCGTTATAGGGAGTCAGCTCGCCGTTCAGGTAGGGATGGAACATCAGGCCATCGCTGCCGGGGGCGATCTTCTCCGCCGGGATATTCAGCTCCTGGAAGGGCTCCCGGCCGATGGCATCCCGGTACCAGCGGTAGCTGGCGGCGCAGCTGGCCGTGGCCGTGCCGGGATACCACAGACCCGGCACCACATGGCGGTAATTGAAAATGAATCCGGAATCCAGAGGCTGATCCGTTACCACGCAGATGCGTCCCGCGGTGGCCAGCTTCACCGTGGCATGGCCCGGTTCCACATTCCCCGCCGCGAAGACCTCCATCACCGTATCGGTGGTACCCACCAGCACCTTCGTTCCCTCAGCAAGGCCGAATTCCCTGGCCCGTTCGCCGGTGACGGTGCCTGCCAGATCCGTGGGACTGCACAGCCGCGGCAGCCACTCCTTCCGGATGCCGCCGATGGCACACAGCTCCTCCGACCAGCACTGGCGCCTGGCGTCATAGAACATGGACCCGGCAGCGTCGATGGTGTCGGTCTCCATGGTTCCGGTCATCCGGTAGCGCAGATAGTCCTTGGCAAACAGAAGATAGCGGATCTTCCCCCAGGTTTCCGGCTCGTGCTTTCGCAGCCACATCATCTGAGGCAGTGTCCAAACCGTTGTGGGCGCGTTCAGGACCTGGTCCATAATGGTATCCAGGCAGGTCCCCTTCAGCTCCTCCACCTCGGCCTTGCTGCGCTGGTCCGTCCAGAGGATGGCGGGGCGAATGACCCGCTTATTTTCGTCCAGCAGCACCGCCGTATGGGTGGCAGCGTCGAAGGAAAGGGCCTCGATCTGCTCCGGCTTTGCCTGGGCCTGCCGCAGGATCTCCGCGTAGGCGGATTTGAAGGCGGCACACCAGTCCTCCGGGTCCTGCTCGCACCAGCCCACATGGGGATAGTGGGTGGGATATTCACATCCGGCCGTGGCCGCAATGACCCCATCCCGGGACAGCAGGGTCAGCTTCACGCTGCCGCTGCCGATATCCACACCCAAAACGTAATCTGTCATATACGCACCATCCATTTTAAGGTACCCCAGAGGAACCTATGCAGCTGTTCATCCGGGGTTTCGAAGAATTTGACGAAAAGACGACATCCATTTCCGCAGGATTATTTGACCCAATCGTGTTCCGGATCGTTGCTGCGGTTGAAGCCCTGGTAGTCACCGGCCATCAGCCACAGGAAATAGGTCTGGTAGCCGGGGGTGGAAACGGTGGTATGGTAGCCGTAGGGGAACTCCACCAGCTCATCGTTCTTCACCCGGTAGGCCTCATCCAGAGAGCCGTCGGAGGTGTACATGCACTGCACCGCGAAGCCCTGCTTGGGATCAAACAGGAAGTAGTAGATTTCCTCGGCGATGCACTCGGCAGGCATATTGTCGGTGTCATGCTTATGGGGCGGGAAACCGGCCCAGTTGCCCTCGGTGCAGTAGGCTTCCCCGATGGTCAGGATCTTGGCATTGGAATTTCCGTCGATGATGAAGCTGGTCTCTCTCTGGAAGGGAACCCGGCCCAGCAGCTTCAGCACCACATGATCCTCCCGCAGGACCTGGGGCTGGGTCTTCTCCGCCACCGGGGTGCCGCAGACCGCGATCTTGATATGGTCCAGAGCGGTGATCTCCAGCTCCTGCTCCCGGGGCATGTAGAAGCTCTCGGCCTTCCGGTTCTCGAATACCGTATTCCGGTTGCCGATGTTCTTCCAGGTTTCACCGTTGCAGGCAACATCGCAGTGGCCCTCCAGCATGATAAACGCCACTTCCCTGTCCTCGGTATAGAAGGGCAGCTTCTCTCCGGCATCCAGCTCAATGATGCCGAACTCCAGCTTCTTCAGGCTGCACTGGCCGATCTGGCAGAGCTTCGTGTAGCCCTTGGCGGGAACATACGTCTTTTTGTAATTCATAGATCTTCCTCCTTCAGTAATGAATCAACTATTTCCTCCCAGTCTCCCACAATGCCGTAATCGGCATAGTCGAAGATGGGTGCTTTGGGATCCGAATTGATGGCGATGACCTTTTCCGACCCGGACATGCCCGCCAGGTGCTGTACCGCGCCGCTGATGCCCACGGCCAGATACACCCTGGGACACACCGTGACACCGGTCATACCCACCTGGCAGCGATAGGGCGCGAAGCCCGCGTCCACAGCGGTACGGGAGGCGCCCAGCCCAGCCCCCAGCTTTGCCGCCAGAAGCTCCAGCTTCCGGAACCCCTCCCGGGAACCCACGCCCATACCCCCTGCCACGATGATATCCGCCTGGGACAGGGGCTTACCCTGGGTAAACTCCGTGAAGGCCCGCTGAATCACCGCTCCCCCGGGAGTCCAGGACTCCGCCTGGATCACCGCCTGGGGATTGGGCCGTTCCACTGCCCGGAAGGTCCCGGGACGGACAGTGGCCATCTGTATTTCGCTGAGGGAGCGGATGTCCGCCATCAGGGAATTGCCGAAGGCGGGGCGGGTCTGGATCAGCCGGTCCTCCTCCATTCTCAGAGCGGTGCAGTCCGCCGTCAGTCCTGCGCCTCTGAGCCAGGCCACCATGGGCATCAGATTGCGCATTCGAACAGTGGCCGGGGCCAGAATGATCCGGCTCCCCCACCGGGCGGTTTTTTCACTGAGCCAGACCGCGAAGGCGGCCTCGTCCGAAAGATCGGTCTGGTCAAGGGTATGGATTTTTCCGGCTCCAAATGCCGCGGCAGCCCGGGCATCCTGTCCGGGCACCAATATTCGCACGTCGCCGCCGGACAGCTCCACCGCCTTGCTCAAAAGGCCCGGATCCAATCCAAAGGGACACAGTACCAGAATTTCCGTCATGGCCGCACCTCCCGGAGCATTTCCCGGACCACCGCGATCCCCTGCTCCGCCCGGGTCTCCTTCGGCCCTTTCCGCAGGCCCGGAAATTTGGATTCCATGGCAATGACCTTCGTCAGGGAGCCCTTCAGGCCGCATTCCTCCGGCGCCATTCCCAGGTCCGCCCCGGACCACAGCGTCACCTGCATGGTCCTCGCCCGGCGCATTCCCAGAATGCCCGCCAGACGCAGCGGATAGGAATACTCACAGACGCTGACCAGGGCAGGGGTCCGGGTCTGGAGCAGCTGGATCCCGTCCTCCAGCCGCCGGGACAGAAGCAGGCTGTCCCCTTCCCGTTGGATCCGCTCCACATTGGATACACAGGGAATTCCCAGGGCGGCAGCCAGTTCTCCCGGCACCTGCCCCGTTTCGCCGTCGATGGCCCGGCGGCCGCAGAGGATCAGATCCACCGGTCCCAGCTTCTCCGCCGCGGCCTTCAGGGTCGCCGCTGTGGCGCGGGTGTCCGCTCCCGCCAGGAGGCGGTCGGTGACCAGGACCCCCCGGTCAGCACCTCTGGCCAGAAGGTCCTTCAATGGGGCCTCCAGTTTTGGAGGTCCCATTGTAAGTACGGTCACGGTTCCATCCTTGTCCTTCAGGCGGAACGCTGCCTCCAGCGCGGACTCATCCGCAATATTCCATTGCAGGTTGACCCCGTCCCTCTTCAGGCGGTACTGTCCATCCACCTGGACCGAGGCGGCCGCGGGGACCGCTTTGATACAGACAAGAATGTGTTTCATATTATCTTATACCAGCGCGCCGAAGAGGTCCACCAGCGCGCATCCTTCGGGAATCTTTCCGCTCAGGCACAGGTACGCCTGGGGATTGGCCACCAGCATAGCAGCGCAGTCCACCCGCTCCAGATCCTCCCAGCGGGAGGCCGCGATCTTTTCCACGATCTGAGGCATGTAGCCATAGGCCACGGCGGTGCCGCAGGATCTGGCCAGCTTCTCATGGTTGAACATTTCACAGGCCTCGTAGCCCGCCGCCTTGGCCATGGCGCGGATGGGGGCGAACTCATGGAAGGTTCTGGCCAGACGGTCATCGTCATGGCAGGCGCCCTTCACGCCCCTGGCAGCCTTGGCCTCCAGCTTGCCCTGCTCAAGGAGTCCGGCCACATAAGCGGTGGCGGTCACCACGTCGGTCTTGATCTCGCAGCCCCACTCGGGGTACTTCTGCTTCATGATCTCCGCGTCATAGCTGTCCAGCACCACCACCGGCAGTCCGGCGGCGTTGATGGCCTCCGCGCAGGCCACGGCCTGCTGGCGGACTTCCTCGGTATAGCCCATCAGGTCTCCCAGCATGACACCGGAGGCAGGCTCCTTGTCCAGCACCTTGGCGGACACACCGGCCTTCTTCAGGACGGCAAGCAGATTCTTCGCCATTTCCGGCACCTTGACGGCGGCCACTTCGCCGATGTACACCAGCACGTCGGTTCCGTCCTGACCGAAGGAGGGCTTCTCCACACCGTAAAGATTGCCGGTGGACAGCACATTGTCGATCAGGGTCATGACGGCCTCCGGAGCCAGCTCGTTAACCACGGCCTCCGTCCGGGCCTCCCGGATGAACAGCGGGGGCTGATAGCCTGTGGCGCAGTCGTTGGTGCAGGCGTCGCACAGCAGGCACTCATACATGGCCTGGGCCATATCCTTGTCAAAGGACTGCTCCCCCTTGTTAACCATGCTCAGCAGCAGGCCCTTGGCCCGGGGGGTATTGATCTCTTTTCCGGTCTGATGCTGGACAGGGCACAGATGACGGCACATCCAGCAGAAGCGGCACTTCTCAGCGTGATGCAATGCGTTCTGACTAATCATATTCTGTTACCTCCTGTTCTTTCTTACAGACCCATCTTATAGGGATTCATAATACCGTTGGGATCCAGCTCTTTCTTCAGAGCCTGCAGCACCTGCAGCGCGGGGCCGTACTGCTCCTTCACCAGGCGGGACAGCTTCAGGCCCACACCATGGTGGTCGTTCAGCACGCCGCCGTTGGCCAGAGCCGCCCGGACACCGGCGTTCCAGATCCGGTTGTGCAGCCGCAGGGCCTCCTCGGGATCCTCAGGAGGATTGTCGATGATGAAGCGGGAGTAGTTCATGGCGCCCCAGTCATACCAGTGGGAGCTGTGGGAAATGAAGCGGACGCCGTACTCGCCGAAGCCGTCTTCCACGGCGTGCTTCATGGCCCGGTAGATCTTTTCGATATTGTCATGGGTGGCCACGGTGTCCAGAGTGCCGAACATCTGGGGCAGGTCCATGATATGGTCGGGATAGAAGAAGGTAATCCGGTTTTCAAACCACTTTTCACCGTATTCGGTGCCCAGATCCTCCGCGCCGTACTTCCTGGCGATGTCCAGAACGATCTCCAGCTCGGCGGCAACGATCTTTTCGTAGCCTTCCAGCGTCAGGTTCAGGAAGGAGCCCTTCTTGGCGAAGCCGATGATCTTCTTGATGATGGAAACCGTCTCCGCCTCGTCAAACAGACGGACGATGGAGGGCTTCACAGCCTGAACGATCTCCCGGCAGGCCTGATAGCCCACATGGATATCCGAGAACAGGAACGCGTGATGGATCCGGGTCTGGGGCTGCTTGACAATCTTGAACTTGACCTTGGTCATGATGCCCAGGGTGCCCTCGGAGCCGACGAACAGAGGAATCAGGTTGGGGCCGCTGGAATGCTTGGGCACGGGCAGGGTGTTGATGATGTCGCCGTTGGGCAGAACCACTTCCAGAGACAGGCACATATCGTCCATCTTGCCGTACTTGGTGGACAGGATGCCGATGCCGTTATGGGCCAGGGCGCCGCCGACGGTGCAGCAGGTCAGGCAGGAGGGCAGGTGCATGATGGAATAGCCCTTCTCATTGACCCGGTCCTCCAGGGTGGCGAAGATGATGCCGGTTTCGCAGGTGACGTAGCCCGCCTCCACGTTGATGTCGATGACCTTGTCCATGCGCTTGATGTCCAGCAGGATGCCCCCCGCCACAGGCAGCGCACCGCCCTGGCTGCCGGAGCCGCCGCCCCAGGTGGTGACGGGGATCTTGTAGTAGTTGGCGATCTTCATGACCTTGGAGACTTCCTCGGTGCTGCCGGGACGGACAATGATATCCGGCATGGGACCGGCCTCACCGGCGTCCTGCCACTTCCGGCTCAGCCAGAAGTAGTCCACGGAATAGACCGCCCGCTCCACTTCCTTGGTCGACACGTTTTCCGCGCCCACCGCGTCCTCCAGCTCGGAGCGGATCATATAGAACATCAAAGACTTGTCTTGCATGTTGATTCTCCCTTTCCGGTTTTGTAATTTCATTTCGGTTTTAACGCGTCATCATGCCGAATAACCGAATCTGCGTTACAACCTTTCCCTGAATATACCACATTGTAAGCTGGTTTTCAAGTAGTTCGCAAAATAATTGTAGTAAAATTACAAGCCGTGTTTTTTGGCAATTTGCTGCCTTCCCGGGAGAGGGGGATCGGAAGCGGAACGCTTCCTGTCAGGCAAACAGACAGCATGACCGCTGCGGACTCCGGCAGCAGTCATGGTTTACGCGATATGGAACCAAACGGTAAACGTCTCCTTCTGGCCGGGCTTCAGCCGCAGCAATCCCGCGCCGGAGTTCAGACAGTTCACCGCGCCGCACTGGGGTTCGATACTGATAAAACCCTTGGTTCCGTCGCTGTTCCACACCTGCCACTGGTTAAAATTGTCAGACACCGTAAACAGCACATCGTCCAGCTGGGCCGTGGTGCCTGCGGAGGTGAAAAAGCCGGTGATGGGCTTTCCCTGGGGGCAGCCTCTGACGCAGAAGGTCTTCTCCTCTTCCGTCAGCTCCACCTGCTCACCGGTGGGGATATGGCAGTTGTTCTTCACCCACTTTCTGTCCAGGGGGACCCGGAACCACTCCGGGGCGATAAAGTTCGTATGCAGCCCAAAGGTCAGGGGCATATCCGTCCTTCCCGTATTCTCGAAGGTAAAGGACTGATGGCAGCCGGTCTCATCCAGATAATAATGGGTGGTCACCAGGAAGGGGAAGGGGAAAATTTCGCCGATGTTGCGGTAGCTGGCCTTCACGGACAGAGGCGTCTCTTCCTCCACCCGGAACGCCGCGTGGCGCAGCTGGCCATGGATGTTGTTCTGGTAGCGCTGTTCATTCAGCGGCAGATAGTAGGTCTGCCCGTCAAAGCGGAAGGTGGCATGCTCCGTGCGGTTTGGGGGCATCAGCAGAGGAGAGCCATATCCCGCCGTGGTGATGCTCAGCAGCAGATCCATATTCTCCGGATAGCGCAGGATCTGCTTTCCCTGATGGCTCAGACGGATGGTGTTCATACCATACTGGGGCGCCACATCCGCTTCCCATCCGAAGCCGGAGAGAGAGATCAGATTCTTTTCTTTCATACAGCAGCCCTTTCTGTGGTCAGTATTTCAGGTTTTCCATACTTTTCTCGATCTGGAGGGATTTCGCGCAGTCGGTGCGCATGGCGATAAAGGTATAAATGGAATCCGCGATGGTCAGAGCCGCCACCCGGGAGGCAATGGACACCACACGGTACTTCGTCTCATTGGAATTGGTATTCAGGCTGATATTGGCCAGCTTGGACAGGGGCGACTTGCCGGCGCTGGTCAGGGAGATGATCTTCGCTCCCCGGTTTTTGGCGGTCTGGGTGCTGTCCACAACGCAGCGGGAGCTTCCGGAGTGGCTGATGGCAAACACCGCGTCCCGCTCATCCAGGTAATTGCAGGCAATGATCTGCAGGTGGGGGTCGGTATACACCGAAGCGTCCAGACCCAGCCGCAGCAGCTTGTGGTGCAGATCCATGGCCACAGGGGCGGAGCCGCCCAGGCCGAAGATCACGATCTTCCGGGCATTCATCAGCACCTGGGCCGCGGCCTCCAGATCGCCGGGGTCCAGCATATCCCGGGTAAACTGCAGGGCGAAGGCGGCGCTCTGGAACACCTTGTCCCGGACCTGCAGCATACTGTCATTGGCGCCGATCTTCTCATGGATGATCTCGCTGGGGGAGACGGTGGCCTGGGCCAGGGTCAGCTTCAGATCCTCGTAGCCGCTGAAGCCCAGCTTCTTATAGGCCCGGACCACCGTGGGATCCGACACGCCGCAGGCCTCCGCCAGGGCGGCCACGGACAGGTCGATGATGGCCTTGGGATTTTCCTTGATATAGACAGCGACCTTCCGCTCGGATTTGCTCAGATGGGGCAGGGTATTCTCGATCCGCAGAAGCAGCGCCGCCAGTGAAGTTTCCTGTACTGCCATAATGTGTTTCCTTTCTTCCCGGAGGATGCCGATAAACGGCCATATGCCGATCCGTCTGACTCAGCACAAACCTCAGCGAACCATTGAGATTCCCGGGAACGCCAAACCCTCTCCCGGGGACAATGTCCCTGACAAAATTCTTTGAAGCAGAAGCGTTCATGCTGTAAATGATCGTTTATTGTCGAACCCACTGTAGGGCGGGGGCTTGCCCCCGCCGACGCACCTATGGTTATACATATTTGCGTTTGACGCAGCAGATTCCGTATCTCACCTGCTCGGCGGGGGCAAGCCCCCGCCCTACAGTGGGTGCAAACATAAACGATCATTTCTCCGTTTGCCGAGGCAGGCGGATGTTGATTTTTCTGTATTATATCACAGCTTTTTTCAAAAAGGAAGCGTTCCGGTTCTCTCCGGGAGAAGAAATTCCCAAAATAAGCGGCGATTATTTCCTTCTGGGTTTGAGGAAGCGGCTGAGGTTCAGATTCAGGAGGGTGGTGGGACTGCGGAAGGTCAGGCCGCTGCCGGTCTGCAAAGCGGCCTTCAGGTCTTCCAGCTCCCCGGCAGGTACCGTGGCTTTGTCCACCATATATCCCGCGTCCCGGTTCAGAAACAGGTACAGGTACTCCCCGTCCTCCAGAAGGGCATAAAGCTGGCGGTAGTTCAGGGTCTTTTCATAGCCGGTGCTTTTGGCGGTGAAGTCCGATTCCCGGAAGAGGAACCGGGTATGAGGAAGCTTGCCTGCCCCCGAGGCGATGATCTTGTCCGCCCGGTGTCTGGCGGGAAGGTCCAGGTTCATCACCAGCCAGCATCCCGCCAGCATCAGCAGGTAGAACAGCAGCTGATCGGCGCCGCTGTACACCGCGCCGAAAATGGTACCGACGCCCGCGGCCATCCACAGAAGCCGGACACCGGGCCGGAAGGTATGATATTGGATCTTGGATAACCGGCGGATGGATTCCTCCGTGTGCTGCATTTCGGCGGTATAGCGCATATTTCCTCCTGATCAATGGTCCATAATCTGCACGGAAGGGCCTGCCGGGGAGGCAGGCCCTTTGGAATTATCTTTGGAAGTCCTCCACGGCCTTCACATGCTCCCGGGCCAGGGCTTCGATCCCGGCGTAGTCCCCCGCCTTCAGCAGGTCCCGGTCGATGATGCTGACGCCGGTGCCCACGGCATTGACCCCATGCTTCAGAAACTCCGGAATGGTCCTGGAATTGACGCCGCCGGTGGCGATCAAAGGAATGTGGGGCAGCGGCCCCCGGATATTCCAGATATAGTGATAGCCCAGGTCATCCGCCGGGAACAGCTTCACGATGTCCGCGCCGGCGTTCCAGGCGGCCACGATCTCGCTGGGGGTCATGGCTCCGGGGATGGAGACCATATCCAGCTCCCGGGTCAGGGCAATCACCTTCGGGTCCGTATTGGGGGCCAGAATAAACTCCGCCCCGGCGGCCCTGGCGGCCCGGACCTGATCCGTGGTCAGCACCGTACCAGCCCCCAGGCACAGCTGGTCGCCCACCGCCTCCCGGACGATCTCCAGGGATCGGGTGTAGAGGGCGGCGGGATCCTCCGCCGCCTGGTCAAAGGTGACCTCCAGCAGCTTGACGCCCCCCCGGACCAGCGCCCGGGAAACCTCCGCCATCTGCTCCAGAGGAACCCGGCGGAACAGGACCACCAGCTTCCTGGTCAGAATCAGGTTTTTTACTTCCTCATGCTTCATAGCCGTTCCTCACTCAAACTTTTTGTCTTCCAGGCCCTTGAAATAGTACTCGCAGTCACCCTTGGGCCGGATGTCCGTGACGGTTCCCGTATAGTGACGCAGGATCCGGGGGGTATAGGGCCGCTTGAGGACCTCCTCCACGTTGACATCAATGCCCAGGCCCGGCTTGTCGGGAACCAGAATGCAGCCGTCCTCATAGACCACTTCCTCATTGGTAATGGCCCTGCGGAAGTGTCCGTCCGTAAGCATGATCTCGTGGATCTGGAAATTGGGCACCGTGGAGGCCAGCTGCAGGATGGCGGCATTGGAGATGGGGCCGCTGGGGTTGTGGAAGCTGACGGGAATGTGTCTGGCCTCCGCCATGGCGGCAACCTTTTTGCCCTCCAGCAGGCCGCCCACATGGAACACATCCGGCTGGAAGAAATCCACGGCGTTCTTGTTCAGCAGCTCCTGGCAGTGGTACTTGCCGTAGCACCGCTCACCGGCGGCAATGGGCACCGACGCGTGATCCCGGACCCAGGCCGTAGAGTCGAAGTTGTCCGGGGGACAGGGTTCTTCCATGAATTTGACCTTGAACTGGGCCATCTCCCTGGAGATCTCCACAGCAGTGGTGGGATTGAAGCGGCCATGGCATTCGATGAGCAGCTCCACATGGGGGCCCACGGCCCTGCGGACGGCGTCCACAATGGCGATGCTCTTTTCCATCTGCTCCTTGTCAATGGTCATGTGGGACTTGCCGAAGGGATCCCATTTCAGCGCCCGGATGCCCAGCTCCACGGTCTGCTTGGCCTTGGCGGCAAATTCCTCCGGCTCCCGGGCCCGGATAAACCAGGCGTTGGCATACATGGGCACCCGGTCCCGGAGCTTTCCGCCGAAGAAGGTGGAAACCGGCGTGTTGAAATACTTACCGGCAATGTCCCACAGGGCAATTTCAATGCCGCTGATGGCGCTCATGAGAACGGGGCCGCCCTTCCAGTACATATCCCGGTAGACCTCAAAGAGAAATTTTTCAATCTCCAGAGGATTCCGGCCAACCACCATCCGCTTCAGGTCGGCGATCATGCCCTCAAGGGCCTTCTCATTGGTGCCCAGGCTGGCTTCTCCCCAGCCGTAGAGTCCCTCGTCGGTTTCCACCTTCACAAAGGCCCAGTTGGTCCGGTAGGCGTCCAGTGTGTATATTTTAACATCAGAAATCTTCAAATTCCATCCCCCCAAGCTCAACTTTTTTGATAGGAAAGCAGACAGGCCAAGGTGCCGGAGTCCACCGCCAGCTCGGTGCCGGTAATGGTCCTGGCCTGGTCAGACGCCATGAAATAAACGGCGTTGGCAATATCCTCTCCGGTGGATTCCACCCCAAGGGGCCAGTTGGCCCGGCGGCGGGCTTCCTCCTGGGGAGAAATGCCGTCCCAGCGGTCCGTCCGGATGGCGCCGGGAATCACCTGGTTCACCCGGATATGGTACTGGGCCAGCTCATAGGCCAGGTTGTGAACCATGGACGCGATGGCGCCCTTGGAGACAGCGTAGGACGCCCGGCCCGACACGGCCCCCCGGTAATGGACGGAGCCGATGAGGACAATGGAGCCTCTCCCCTGCCGGGCCATGATCCTGGCGGATTCCTGGCAGCAGAAGAAATTGCCCCGGACGTTCACATTCATGACCCCGTCAAACTGCTCCGGGGTCATATCCAGCGCCTTGGCCCCCAGGCCTAAGTTGGCGCTGTTGCCCACAAAGACATCCAGCCGGCCGAAGGTCCGCTCCACATCCCCGAAGACCCGGCGGATATCCGATACGTCCTCCAGATCCAGGCCATAGCCTTTGGCCCGGACCCCGAAGTCCCCGGCGATGGCCGCGGCCGCCGCGTCGGCGTCGGCCTCCCGGCGGCTGGAAATACACACGTCATAGCCCTCCCCGGCAAAGCGCCGAGCAATGGCATAACCGCTGTTTTTGGTAGCGCCGGTAATGAATACCACTCGGTCACTCATGTTCTCTCCCCCTTCAGAAGGCAATCGGCGTCCACCTGTTCATAGATGCCCGGAGCATAGGTCCTCAGCTTCCGTTCCCGGCAGGCAGCCAGGAACTCCTCCGGCGTATCCGCGAACTTGGCGAAGAGGCCCCAGTGGGCGGGAATGGATACCTTCGCCCCCAGCCCTTCCGCCAGGCGGGCCGCGTCGGTGCCGTTCATGTTGTTGCCCAGGCCGTTGACAACGGCGATAAGAATATCCACTTCCTGATCCACCTGACGGATCAGCTCCCGGCTGAACAGGGTGTCGCCGGTAACATAAAGGGTCTTTCCCCCGGCGGTGATGACATAGCCCAGGGCCGTGGGATCGGAATGGAAGGCGGAAACCGCCCGGATATGGACAGGGCCCAGGGTCCATTCCGTGCCGGGGGCCATCCGGACATAGTTGTGGGGTCCTCCCACCTGCGTCCGGGCCTTCTCCCAGGCGTTGGCCCCCGCCAGCACCGGCACCGGCCGGTCCTGGGCCAGAAGCCGCTTCAGGCTGGGAACGTCCAGATGATCCGAATGGTCGTGGGTCAGCAGGATCCCATCCGGCCGCGAATTCAGATATTCCGGCTTCAGAGGCACCAGCCTGCGGTAGTCCTCCCCCACACGCTCATAAATGCTGTCCGTCAGATAGGGGTCCACCATAAGGGTCACGCCCTCCGCCTCGATCAGGAGGCTGAGCTGACCCAACCAGGTAATCTTCATAGCCCAGTCTCCTTACCCGTACAGTACCGCCGGCAGGAAGGTGCTGAACCATGGGAACAGCGCGTACAGAAGCGCACAGGCAATCATCAGCACCAGGAACGGGAAGCTGGCTTTGATCAGCTTCTCCAGCTTGATTTGCAGCAGGCTGGAAACCTGGTACAGCACGATGCCGAAGGGCGGGGACATGTTGCCGATGCCAAGGGTGAAGACCATGACCATGCCGAAATGGATCAGGTCGATCTTCAGGGCCGCGGCAATGGGCACCAGCAGCGGGGCCAGAATGGTGATGCCGGAGGTCATGAACATGCCGAAGATCAGCAGCATGACCACCACCAGCAGCAGGAAGCCCGTGGCAGACAGGCCGGACTGGACGATCACCTGAGCCAGCATGTTGGGGATCCGCTCCACGTTCAGCCAGTAGGACATGGCCATGGCGCCGCAGATGGTCATCATCACGGTGGCGGTGCCCAGGAAGGACTCCTTCAGGATGGGCCAGATGTGCTTGGGCTTCAGCTCCTTGTAGACAAAGGCGCCGATGATCAGGGCGTACACCGCGCAGAAGGCGCCGGCCTCGTTGGCGGAGAACATGCCGCTGCGCAGGGCCATCAGCAGGCCGAAGGGGATGATCAGCGCCCAGAAGCCGTCCAGCGCCAGCTTGAGAATCTCCTTAAGCGGAGCCATTTTCTCCCGGCTGCCCTTATAGCCGTGCTTTTTGGAGATCACGTAAACCAGGATCATCATGAGGATGGCCGTGAGAAAGCCCGGCAGGTATCCGGCGGCGAACATACGGCCCACGGAGACCTCCGCCAGCATGGCATAGACGATCAGGCCCATTCCGGGAGGAATGATGGGGGTGATCAGAGAGGAGGCCAGCGTAACGGCGGCGGAGAATTCCTTGCTGTAGCCCTTGCGCTCCATTTCCGGCACCAGCATTTTGCACTCCATGGCCGCGTCGGCGGCGGCGGAGCCGGAGATGCCGCCCATAAACACGGACAGCAGCACGTTCACATGGCCCAGGCCGCCGGTGAGGTGGCCGATGAGGGCGTCGGCAAAGTCCAGCAGCCGCTTGGAGATGCCGGAGTAGTTCATAATGGCGCCCGCGGTGACAAAGTAGGGAATGGCCAGGTAGGAGGTAGTCTCCATGGTGGCCACCAGCCGCTGAATGGCGGTGCCCGCGGCAAAGCCGAAGTGATTCAGGCTGATGAAGTAGGGCAGGACACCGGCAAACATGGCAATCCACACGGGAACATTGCACAGCATAAGAATGACAATGCAAAGCACGGGAATCAGTATGGCAGGATTCATTCAGCCTTCGCTCCTTTCTCCTTTTTCACAAGGGCTTTCAGAACTTCCAGGGTATGCTGCAGTTCATAAATCGTCATAAACGCGAACCCAATGACAGCGGACAGGTCATACCAGAAATAGGAGATCTTGGTATTGGGCATGATCTTGCCGCCCACGTGCATGGTCAGGCTCACCGCCAGACAGGTGGCCACCCCCAGGGCGGTGAGGGTCACCAGGTGGGTAAGCACCTCCACGACCTTCCTGACCTTCCGGGGCAGCATGTTGACAAAGACATCGATACCGTAGTGCATCTTCCGGCGGTAGGCGGCGGCAGAGCCGCAGAAGACCACATACGCAAAGCAGATGGTATTGACATCCGTGCCGGGGTTCCAGGTATATTTGATCAGATACCGGGTCAGGCCATTGACGACACTGATCAGGATACTGGCCGTCAGGGCAGCGGCCGCAATGATCTCCATGGGATTCAGCGCGATCCACTTCAAGGCTTTTTTCATTTCTCGGCAACCTCCTTGGTGAAAAATGAGGCGCTGCCCACTGCGCGGGGGCAGCGCCTCGGATCCGCTATTCGGGCATTACGGGCATGGCCCGCATCAGGATCAGCCCTGGCCGGAAATGGCGGCGACGACCTTCTGGTACTCCTCGGGAGAAACGCCCTGGCGCTCCATCAGCTTGGGGATCAGCGCCTTAAAGGCGTCCACGTCCACTTCGTCGTTGTATACGACCTCGACACCGGCATCGGCGAACTTCTGGATCCACTCATTTTCCTTGACGGAGTAGGTATTCCAGATCTCGGAACCGGCCTTGTCCAGCTCTTCCAGAACGATGTTCTGATACTCCTCGGGGATCTTGTCCCAGTAGCTCTTGTGGACGGCAAACATGGCGGGATTGGTCATGTGGTGGGTCACGCTCAGGTGGGTGGAAACCTCGTTGAGGCCGGAGGTGTACAGCAGCTCGCAGTCCGCCTCGCAAAGCTCAAACATCTTAGTCTGGATGGCGGAGTAGCAGTCGGAGAAGGCAGAGGTGGTGGTGGGGGTGCCGCCGCAGACGGTGATGAAGTCCTGGCCGATGGTGCCCAGGCCGATCCGGGTGATGACGGGAGCCAGATCCTCAGGCTTGGAGACGGGAACGGTACCGATCATATTGCGGTAGCCCACGGAGAAGGCCATGATGGGAACCATGTTCCACTCGTCGGCCAGCCGGGCCTTGATATCCTCCCACCACTGGGAAGAGAACAGGTTGCTCAGTTCTTCGTAATTGTTGACCACATAGGGATAGCCGGGAATGGCCGCTTCCTTGATATAGCCGGACAGGTTGGCCATGCCAAGGCCGGCGGCAATGTTGGCGCCGCCCAGCATCAGCTCGGTTACGTCAGCGGTGCTGCCAAGCTGGTTGCCGGGGTAGATGACGAAGCTGACCTTGCCGTTGGTCTTTTCCGCGATGACGTCGCAGGCGGCCTGCAGGGTGTTGATGTAATCGGAGCCTTCCTTATAGGAGGTAGCGATGTTGAACACCACAGGCTCCATATCCGCGTAGGGATCGGCGGCTTCCGTAGCCTGGGTGGCCTCCGCGGCGGGGGCCGCAGCCTCAGGAGCTTTCGTTTCCGCCGGAGCGCTGCCGGAGCAGCCGGCCAGAAGGGATGTCATCATCATGACAGCAAGCAGGAGAGCAATGGCTTTTTTCATTTCAATTTTCCTCCTTAGTTTTGAGTCCCATTTTTGTTGAGGCGTTCGCTTCCTCAACCCTGTCTTTACTATACACGGTTGGTCGTTTGTTTTCAAGATATTTCAAATTTTTTGGTAGCAAAATTTCACGATTCAATTTTGTGTATGTTTTACAAAATTCAAAAAATTTCAGGATATTTCTTTTTAGAAATAAAATATCGGATATTTTTTAATTTTCAGTTTCCTGTTTTGGCTCGAAGATTTTAAAACCCAGTTTCACTTTTATCTGTTTTTGCGTTTATTTTTGTAGTGAAATTACAGTTTTGAACCACACTCGCCTCCACTGCAGGAAAAGCAGCAAAATGATCGTTTAGCGTCCCCAAGGCCCCCTCTGACGAGGGGGCTGTCAGCGAAGCTGACTGGGGGAGAGAAAGCCTGAAGGCTTTCGCATTCCTGGTAAATACGGGAAAAGACGGAACGTTTTCTCTCCCTCAGTCGCTTCGCGACAGCTCCCTCATCAGAGGGAGCCTTGTACGTTCAAGGCATCCCGATACGGTGGAATTGTAACGAAAAAACACGGAGCGGTAAGACACGCTTACCGCTCCTGCAGGGCGGACAGATCCTCCGGACTGTCCGCGTCCATAAGCTCCCGGGCATCCCGGACAGGAACCGAACGGACCTGTCCGGGATATTTTTTGATCAGAAAGCCTCCGCCCTGCCCCGGCGGCAGGGTCAGCAGCTCCGGAAAGGTCCACCGGGGAAACAGCACCGGAGCGCCGGGGGTATCCCCGAAGGCCGTCCGCCAGATGAAAGACTTCCCGTTCACGGCGCACAGAGCCAGGGAAGCCACCGTCTCCCGCCGCAGCAGGGGTTGGTCTCCGGGGCAGAACAGGCAGCCGTCCCTGTCCCCCACCGCCTGCGTTCCCAGACGTACCGTGTCGCTGCGCAGCGGCAGCTCATGGAGCAGCACCGGAACGTTCCGGTCCCGGCAGAGGGCCTCCACCTCCGGATGCCGGGTCACCACCACCCGGCGGGAGAAGATCCCCTCGGTGGCCTCCAGCGCCCGGCAGATCAGGGGCTCTCCGTGAAAATCCGCCATCAGCTTGTTGCCTCCAAACCGCCTGCCAAGGCCCGAGGCCATGATCACGCACCCCAGATTCCCGAAGGGCGCGTCCAGGTCCACCCGGAAAACATCCTCCCGCCCCAGCAGCTCCAGCAGAAAAGGGACCTCCTGCTTCCGGACCGCCGCCAGCAGATGTTCATGATCCATCAGGCGGCGGATGGCTTCACAGTAACCGGGACAGCCGGATTCCAGATAGCCGATCTCATCGATACAGACCCATTTCTCCCCTTCCCGGAGCCATTCCTCCAGAACCGGAAGCCCCAGCTCCGCGAAACCTCCGGCTTGCAGGCGCATTCTGTTCTCCATCCCCGGCAGGGAAGGGTCAAAGCGGCCGATCCCGGCCGTCTTTCCGGTCCGGTCCTCCCGCAGGTACACCCCTTCCCCGGGCACTGCCCAGGTGGTAAGCCCCGGAATTCCGTTGGGGCGAAGAGAGGAAAGCAGGGTCGTCTTTCCCGACCCCCGGCCGCCGGTGATGAGAAGATGCCGTTTACCGCTGCTCCGGAAAGAATTCCAGATAGAGCCGGCGGTTGGCCTGTATGCAGGCGTCCCGGTAGGATTCATACTTTCTCAGCCACTCCCTTCCTTCCGGAGTCACGCGGCTGCCGCCGCCGTCCTTACCTCCCACCGCCCGGTCCGTCAGAGGAAAGCCCAAAGACTCCTCGGCGTTTTTCAGCAGCTTCAGGGCCTTGGTATAGGCCATGCCCATGGAAGCGGCGGCGGAGCGCAGGGACCCGGTCTCCTCCACGGCCTTCAGCAACCGGCAGGGACCTTCCCCGAAAAATTTCTGACGCTGATCATCCACAAAGACAATTCTGGTTAAGGCTTCCACAGCGCTTCCTCCCTCAGTTTCCGCCCAGCGGTTTTTCTCCTGCGGTCCCTGTCTCACCTTGGGAAAACAGCAGAACAAGCTGTTCCCTGCCCCTCCGGTCCCGGCAGGAGGTCAGAGTCACGGGTCCGTAAATCCGCACCAGAGCCTGTTCCATTTCCTCCGGAGTATCCCGGGCCGGGCACAGGATACCGGCGTTTTCGCCGTTTTGGAGCAGCAGCAGCCGGTCACAGGTGTTCAGTGCCAGGACCGGGTCATGGAGCGTAACAACGGCTCCCCGGCGGCCCTGCTTCAGCCAGTCGCGGAGAAGCCCCAGCATCTGATACCGGAACGCAAAATCCAGAGCGCTTTCCGGTTCGTCCAAAAGCAGCAGATTGCTGTCCGCCGCGAGGGTCCGGGCAAAGACGCACAGCTGCTTCTGTCCCTGGCTCAGAGTCTGGTAATTCTCCTGCTCCCGGCCTCCAAGGCCCACCCGCTCCAGCAGCTCCCGGGCCCGCTCCTTCATGGCTTTGCCGGGGTATTCCAGCAGTCCCAGCCAGGGATTGAAGCCCATCAGGACAACATCCAGAACGGGAATGTCAATGCCGATCCCGCTGCGCTGAGGGATATAGCCGCACCTGCGGGCCAGCTGCCGGGGCGGCAGCCCCTCCAGGGCGGTCCCGTCCAGGAGGCAGCGGCCCTCATGGGGCAGGTTCCCGCAGATGCTTTCCAGCAGCGTGGTCTTGCCGCTGCCATTGGCCCCCAGGATCCCCAGAAGCTCCCCCGCCTCCAGTTCAAAGGATATCTCTTTCACCACGGTCCTGCCGCCGTATCCGGCGGTGAGGTCCGAAACCGAGAAAAAGCTCATGCCCCTCTCCTTTCCCGGAGGATCAGCCAAATCAGAAACGGCGCTCCCAGCAGGCTGGTGAAGATGCTCACCGGCAGCTCCGCGGCAGCGACGCTCCGGGCCAGAATGTCCGCGCCGCACAGCAGGGCGCCCCCCAGCAGGCCGCTCAAAAGCATGGTACCGGGGCGGTTGTCCGCAGTCAGCAGCCGGGCGCTGTGGGGTGCCAGCAGACCCACAAAGCTGATCAGCCCCGTCAGGCTCACCACCGACGCCACCGCCAGGGTGGCAGTCAGCAGCACCACCAGACGCAGAGCACCCACCGGGACCCCCAGCATTCTGGCCTCCCCCTCCCGGGTGGAAAGCAGGATCACCTGCCGGTGCAGCAGGAACAGCGCCCCCGCGCAGGCCAGGCACAGCCCCAGATTTCCCCCGAGGCGGTGGAGGCTGATCCCGTTCAGGCTGCCCATGATCCAGTATTCAATGGAGGCAAGCTCCTTTTCCGGATCCGCCGTAAGCTTCAGGCACATCAGCACCGTCTGGGCCAGGGCGTGAACGGCGATGCCCGCCAGCACGATGGTGCCGTTTCTGCCCCCGCGGTCCAGCGCCGAAAGCCCCAGGGCGGTGAGAACCGCCAGCAGCGCCCCGGCGAAGGCGGAGGCTGTTATTGCCGCCGCGCCACCGAAAAACAGGATGCCCGCAGCGGCCCCGGCACTGGCGCCGGAGGACACGCCGATGACGTCCGGCGAGGCCAGGGGGTTGCGGAACACCGTCTGGTAGACGAAGCCCGCCACCCCCAGGGCGAAGCCTCCTGCCACGCCCACCGCCGTCCGGCTCAGCCGCAGCGTCCGGAATACCCGCAGCTGCATGGCATCCCCGGAAAGCAGCGCCTCCAGTGACAGCGGGTATTTCCCCACCGTCAGGCTCACCGCCGCCAGAAGGGCAAGAAGCACCGCCCCCGCGGTGATCAGCGCTTTAGTTCTCGCTGTACCGGAAGCCATAGAAGGTTTCATAGAATTCCCCGATCACCGCGTCCCGCTCCGATGGGGGGCACTCCTGGGGGTGCAGAACGGAGGCAAGCCACACCGCTCCCAGGATTCCGCCTGGAACGGGGCTGTCCCAGGCCTCGGCGTCCCCGGGCATCCGGAACACATTGGCGTTTTTCACTGCCGCGCAGTCCGCCAGGCTGGGGTCTGCCAGCACCTCCTCCACGCTGTAACCGGCATCGGAGGCCAGAATGATATACTCCGGGTCCCAGGTAAGAAGCTGCTCATAGCTGACCTCCACCCAGTAGGTATCCGTAATCTCCGCGGCCACATTTTCGCCGCCGGCCAAACGGATCAGGTCGGACTGGTACATCCCGCCGCCGGCCGTGGACAGCAGCGCGGAATTACCCGCCAGATACACCTTCGGCGACTCCGTACCGGCAAGAGTCTCCGTCAGCCAGGCCTCCCGGTCCGCGATGAAATCCAGCAGGGCCCGGGCCCTGTCACCGGTGTTGGTGGCCTGGGCGATCAGCTCCACCATCTGTTCCAGCAGCGCCTGGTTTTCCGGATTTACCAGCAGTACCGGGATCCCCAGCTCTTCCAGGGTCTGGGCGGCGTTTTTCAGCTTCAGGGGCAGGATCACCAGGTCCGGCTCCAGGGCGGCACAGCCCTCCAGGTCAAATTCCTTGGCGGTGCCGACACTGGGCAGCTCCATCAGCTCCGGGGCGCTGCGCCTGTAAATGGGACGCTTGTCGGCCTTGGCTTCCACGCCCACCAGTCGGTCCTCCAGCTCCAGGGCAATCAGAGCGCTGGTGGAGATATAATAGCCGCTGACCAGCCGCTGGGGTTCTTCGTCGATGGTCACAGTCCGTCCCGCCTGGTCCGTCACCGTAACCGGGTAAGCAGCCGCTTCCGCAGCTGGGGCGGTTTCCGTCACCGGGGTGGTTTCCGCTATCTGGGTGGTCACCGGGGTGGTTTCCGCCGGTTTGGTCTGGCCGCAGGCAGCCAAGGACAGCGTCATGGCCAGAGCCAGCAGCAGGGATAGGAATTTTTTCATGTTTTTTCTCCTTTTTCGGCATCTATTCAGTCGTGATAAAGATTATCGTGTAAATGATCGTTTATGCTTCGATGGTTGCTGTGAACGTACAAGGCTCCCTCTGATGAGGGAACTGTCGCGAAGCGACTGAGGGAGAGAACCTGTTCCGTCGTTTCCCGTATTTACCAAAAGCTCGAAAGGTTTCAGTTTTCGCTGCGCGGAGCACCACCCTCGTCAGAGGGGGCCTTGGGGACGCTAAACGATCCTTTATACGAAAAATTCTGCTACGACTGAATAGTTCCCTTTTTCGTTGTTGTTTGGAAACTACAACGGGATTATAACAATATCTCTTTTCAAAATCAAGTCAGCCTGATATAATGATTCCATCGAGGAATGTGGAAGGAGACAACATGATCATGAACATACAGAATTATGTTCGCCCCCAGAGCCTGGAGGAGGCTTACACGCTGAACCAGAACCGGCGCAGCCGAATCATCGGCGGAATGCTGTGGCTGAAGATGGGCCGGGGCACCGTCAGCACCGCCATCGATCTGTGTGACCTGGGGCTGGATACCATTGAGGAAACGCAGGACCAGTTTTCCATCGGAGCCATGGTGACCCTGCGGCAGCTGGAGCTTCACAAGGGTCTCAACGATTACACCCAGGGCGCCATGGCGCAGTCGGTCCAGGACATCGTGGGCGTCCAGTTCCGGAATCTGGCAACCCTGGGCGGAAGCCTCTGGGGCCGGTTCGGATTTTCTGACGTGCTGACCATGTTCCTGGCCATGGACACCTGGGTGGAGCTTTACAAGGGCGGCATCCTGCCGCTGGAGCGCTTCGCCTCCATGAAGCATGACCGGGACATTCTGGTCCGTGTCATCGTCAAAAAGGCCCCCGGCCGCTTTGTCTACCGGGCCATGCGGAATCAGCGGACGGATTTTCCCGTTCTGACCTGCGCCCTCTCCCGGCTGGAGGGGGAATACCGGGCGGTTCTGGGAGCCAGGCCCGGCCGGGCCATGGTGATCCGGGACTCCGGCGGGCTCCTGTCGGAGGGGATCACCGGGGAAAGCGCCGCAGCTTTTGCCGCCTTCGCCGCGGAAACCGTCCCCACCGGCGGCAATCTCCGGGGCAGCGCCGCCTACCGCACCCACCTGATCCGGGTACTGACCCAGCGAAGCCTGCTGGAACTGGGAGGAATGGAATGATGGAAATCAAACTGAAACTGAACGGAAGGAATGTCAGCAGCCACATCGATCCGGGTCTGCTGCTCATCGATTTTCTGCGGGACCAGGGCTGCTTCAGCGTCAAGCGGGGCTGTGAGACCTCCAACTGCGGCCTGTGTACCGTGCTGCTGGACGGCAAGCCCGTCCTGTCCTGCTCCGTTCTGGCCGCCCGGGCCGCCGGACACCATGTCCAGACTCTGGAGGGGCTTCAGGAGGAAGCCGCCGAATTTGTGGGCTTTATCGCCGACCAGGGAGCGGACCAGTGCGGCTTCTGCAACCCCGGCTTCGTGATGAACACCATCGCCCTGCTCCGGGAGAATCCCAATCCCACGGACGACGAGATCCGATCCTACCTGGCAGGCAATCTGTGCCGCTGCTCCGGCTACGACGGACAGCTGCGGGGGATCCGCGGCTTTTTGGACAGCCGCGGAAAGAAATAAGGAGGAGGCCGCCATGGAACAGCAAGCATACAAGGTTGTGGGCAAGCCCCTGCGCAAGAAGGATTCCATGCAGCTTCTGCTGGGAAAGCCCCTGTATACCGATGACCTCGTGCCCCGGAACGCGCTGAAGGTGCGGCTGCTGCGCAGTCCCCACGCCAATGCCATGGTCCGGGAGATCCGCACCGACGCCGCGAAAAAGGTCCCCGGCGTGGTGGATATCTACACCTGGGAGGATGTGCCCGCCACCCGCTTCGCCATTGCCGGACAGACCTATCCGGAGCCGTCCCCCTATGACCGGCTGATCATCGACCGCCATGTGCGGTTCGCCGGGGACGTGGTGGCTATCATCGCGGCGGAGACGGAAAAAGCCGCCGAAAAGGCCATGAAGCTGATCCGGGCCCAATACGACGTTCTGGAGCCGGTGCTGGACTTCCGGACCGCCAAGGACAATCCCGTCCTGGTGCATCCCGAGGAGGACTGGTTCCCGCCCTGCCAGGTGGGCGGCGACAACAGGCGCAACCTGGTAGCCAGCGGCGTAGATGCCCAGGGGGACGTGGAGGGCGTTATGGCCCGCTGCGAGATCGTCCTGGACCGCACCTACCACACCAAGGCCTTCAACCAGGCCATGATGGAGACCTTCCGGACCTATACCGAGCTGGACCGCTACGGCCGGCTCCATGTGGTTTCCTCCACCCAGATCGTGTTCCACTGCCGCCGGATCCTGTCCCGGGCCCTGGGGATTCCCAAAAGCCGGATCCGGGTGGAAAAGCCCCGGATCGGCGGCGGCTTCGGGGCAAAGCAGACCGCCGTGTGCGAGGTCTACCCCGCCTTTGTCACCCTGAAAACGGGACGCCCCGCCGAGCTGATCTTCAGCCGGGAGGAATCCCAGATCGCCGGTTCCCCCCGGCATGAGATGCAGATCCGGGTCAGGCTGGGAGCGGACAGGGACGGCACCATCCGGGCGCTGGACCTGTACACCCTGTCCAACACCGGTGCCTACGGCGAGCACGGCCCCACCACCGTGGGGCTGTCCGGCCACAAATCCATCCCTCTCTACACCGGGAATCTGGAGGCCTTCCGCTTCGGCTACGACGTGGTCTACACCAACCATCAGGCCGCCGGAGCCTACCGGGGCTACGGTGCCACCCAGGGCATTTTCGCTCTGGAAACCACCGTCAACGAGCTGGCGGAAACCCTGGGCATGGACCCCACCGCCCTGCGGGACCGGAATATGGTCCGTCAGGGCATGGTGATGCCTGCCTACTACGGGGAAACCGCCAACGCCTGCGCCCTGGACCGGTGCATGGAACACTGCCGCCGGATCTTCGGCTGGGAGGAGAAATACCCCGTCCGGGACATGGGCAACGGCAAGGTCCGCTCTGCCGGTGTCGCCATGGCCATGCAGGGCTCCTGCATCTCCAATGTGGACGTAGGCTCCGCCACCGTGAAGCTCAGCGACGACGGCACCTATAACCTGATCATCGGCGCGGCGGACATGGGTACGGGCTGCGACACCATTCTGGCCCAGATGGTGGCCGAGTGCATGGACTGCGATGTGGAGGATGTGGCCGTATTCGGCGCGGATACCGACGCCTCTCCCTACGACTCCGGCTCCTACGCCTCCTCCACCACCTATATCACCGGCAAGGCCGTGGAAAAGGCCTGCGCCGAGCTGAAAAAGCGGATCTGCGGCATCGCCGCGGAGATGATGGGCTGCGACGCCGCGGAGGTGGTGTTTGAGCGGGGCCAGGTTCGCCGGGTCAGCACCGGCCAGACCGTAAGCCTCAGCGATATCTCCTACAAGGCTCAGGTCTTCAGCGACCGGACCGCCGAGGCCACCGCCACCCACACCTCCCCCGTGTCCCCGCCGCCCTATATGGTGGGCATGGTGGAGATCGAGCTGGACAAGCTGACGGGTCAGGTGACCATTCTGGACTACATGGCCGTGGTGGACTGCGGCATTCCCATCAACCCGGCGCTGGCCCGGATCCAGACCGAGGGCGGCATCGTTCAGGGAATCGGGCATACCCTTCTGGAGAACGTCACCTACGACGGCAGGGGCAAGCCCATGGAATCCTCCTTCCTGCAGTACAAGCTGCCCACCCGTCTGGACATGGGGCATCTGCGGGTGGAATTTGAACACAGCCATGAGCCCACCGGTCCCTTCGGCGCCAAGTCCATCGGCGAGATCGTCATCAATACCCCCGCCCCGGCCATCGCCCACGCCATCTACCGGGCCACCGGCATCTGGCACCGGGAGCTGCCCATCACGCCGGAACAGATCGCCATGTCCATGGAGCAGCCGGAATAAAAACGCTTTGCGGGCTGATGAAAAAGGGTGGTGGTATTCCCTCTCCGTCTCCCTCTCGGCGTGCCGGTTCTTCCGCTTTCATCCACAGGTCTGAAAAATAATGCGCTTACCGGCTTTGCTCAGCAAACCGACAAATTGGAATTTGGAGAGATGTTTCGTAGGGCGGGGTCATGACCCCGCCGACCCGCTGCAAGTTTCCGATCGGTTGGTTGAACGGAAAATGGCTCGTTCATACCGTAGGGCGGGGGCTCGCCACGAAAGACAAAAACGGGGCTGTTCCGCTTTGCGCTGCGGAACAGCCCCATATTTTTTACCTTTCCGGAATCAGGCCTCTTTTACTGTTCCCGGAAGGTGATGGTTCCTGTTTCGGGATCCATGGCGTCCACAATGGCCAGGGACTCCAGGTCATATCCCAGATTGCGGATCACGGTTCCGCCGATCTGGAAGCCCTTCTCGATAACAATGCCCAGGCCCTCCACGGTGGCGCCCGCGGACTCGGAGATAGAGATCAGGCCCTGCAGGGCACAGCCGTTGGCCAGGAAATCATCGATGATCAGCACATGATCCTCCGGGCCGAGGAACTTCTTGGACACGATGACCTGGTTTTTGTTTTTGTGGGTGAAGGACTCCACCTCCGCCACATACATCTCGCCCTCGATGTTGATGGACTTGGACTTTTTGGCAAAGACCATGGGAACGCCGAACTCCCTGGCCACGAAGCAGGCTATGCCGATACCCGAGGCCTCAATGGTCAGCACCTTGGTCACCGGCTTGTCCGCGAAACGCCGCTTGAACTCAGCGCCGATCTGTTCCATCAGGCCGATGTCCATCTGGTGATTCAGAAAGCTGTCTACCTTCAGCACATTTCCGGGCTTCACGATCCCGTCTTTCAGGATTCTCTCTTCTAAAAAATTCATGGGCGCACCTCCTACGCAATGGCTACACTATAGCATATCTGCCGCGGATTGTCACCTGCTTCCGGAAAAAAACTTTCCGCGGAATAAAAAAGCGGACTCCGTCCTTTGGAATCCGCTTTTCTCACTTCATCAGCTTGTCAATGGCCTGGCACAGGTCGTCGATGGCGGTCTCGTCCCCGGCGGCCACCGCGTCCACCATGCAGTGGCGCATATGGTCCTTCAGAATCACCTTGCCGGTGTTGTCCAGGGCGGAACGCACCGCCGCCAGCTGGATCAGGACCTCGGAGCAGTCGTACCCCTCCTCCACCATCCGCTTCACCTTCTCCAGATGGCCGATGGCCCGGGACAGGCGGTTGATAACGGCCTTCTGATTCTCATGGACGTGGCCATGGGAATGGGCGATGCCGTGGGCGTGGAGGTACGCGTGGTCATGCTCCACCCCGCAGGGATCCTCCAAATCCTCAGGATGCTGGTGATCGTGATATTCCGCCATAGACGGCACCTTCCTTCTTCACCGGGCCCTGTCACACGGACAGCCCGGTTTCTTATTATTCATAATGCTTATCGACCTGACTCAGCAGAATTGTAAATGATCGTTTAGCGGGCAAGGGTACGTCCACCCCCTGTCATTGCGAGGAGCGCAGCGACGTGGCAATCCGTTCTCTCTTTCGTGACAGGTACGAATTCGCAACGTTGCAAGGGGAACGGATTGCCACACCAGCGTGCGCGCTGGTTCGCAATGACAGTGGTAGTCGGTACCCTGGCGGAACCATCGTACGTTCGTGCACTGCACCTGCGGTCGAGGGGCCCAAAGGATGTACGTCTACCACCCAAAGTGCGTAACGCATTTGCCGCGGGCCTTGCCCGCTAAACGATCATTTTGCTGCGTTAAGTCGATAACTTTTTTTCATTATACCCCAGGCAGCGGCGGTTCGCAAGCCCCGGCGGGGGATATTTCCAAAGAAATAAATGTTTTGACAGGAACCTTTTCCGGAGCTATAATATAAGGCAATGAACAGCAAAGGAGGGATCGTCATGCACCATGAGCAATCCGCCTGCAGCGGCGACTGCGGCGGCTGCCAGAGCAAATGTGAACACACCCCCATGGAGGAGCTCACCGCCCTGATGAAATACATTACCGGCCCCAACGCCGCCTATATCCGGCAGCTGGCCGGTCTGGCCGCGGAGCTGGAAAAAGCCGGTGACCACACCGCCTACGCCCAAGTCATGGCCGCCGTTTCCGATTTTGAAAAGGGCAGCCTGCGGCTGAGCGTAGTTCTCGCCAGTCTGGAACACCAATAAGGAGGAATAAGTTTATTGGCATAAGCATGCCGATAAATATGTATGTGGCAATTTGTCATGGCAGCAGCCCTTGGCTCCCTCTGTGAGGGAGCTGGCAAAAATCTATGATTTTTGACTGAGGGAGTGTCCGAAAGGCTAACCATCCGGGGACACCCCCTCCGTCAGCCCCTTCGGGCTGCCACCTCCCCCAGCGGGGGGAGGCAAGGACTTGTGTTTATGAAAACCGATATTCTGAAGGAGGAATTATTATGTGTCTTTCTACCGTTTATAAGAACAGCCTGAAGCCCGAGGCCATCCTCATGAAGAACGTGATGCGCATCGAGTGCAAGGACGACATGGTCATCCTCACCGACCTGATGGAGCGTCAGGTGGCCATTGAGGGCACACTGGAGATGGCCAACCTGGTGGACGGCGTTGCCGTCGTCCGGGAAGCCGTGACCCAATAACCCACCGCCCGGACAGCGCAGGCTGCCCGGGCAGCTTGCGCTATTTGCATATCGGCTTTCATCAGCAAAGCGATCCATTGGGATTTGTGGGGGTGTTCCGTAGGGCGGGGTCATGACCCCGCCGAAACGTAACGTTTTCCTGGCGATTCCGTTGAATGATCCCCAGTCAAAAACCGGAACCTGGTCGGCGTGGTCATGACCACGCCCTACGCCCCCGTCAAACACCAATTTATCAGGCGGCTGAGGAAAACTGATATGTACATTGCACAAAATGCAAATTATTCGCATTTTGTTCTTGACAAGCCCGGGGATATTTGATATACTCTGGTTGTAAATAAGAATCACTCGCAAATAAACAAACAGGAGAAGATTATGGAAGCTGCCGCCAAGCAATTCAAGAAGCGCAACGCCATTCTCGCCTGTCTGCGGCAGACCCGGCTGCATCCCTCCGCCGAGATGGTGTATGAGATGCTGCGCCCGGACTTTCCGGACATTTCCCTGGCCACGGTATACCGCAACCTCTCCCGGTTCAAGAGTGAGGGGCTGATTCAGAGCCTGGGCACGGTGAACGGCATTGAGCGCTTCGACGCCGATACCCATCCTCACGTCCACTTCATCTGCACCGGCTGCGGCCGGGTGATGGATCTTCCTCAGCTGGAGCCCCCCCTTTCCCTGGGCCAGGAGGCCGAAGCCAGCACCGGCTGCCATGTGGAGAGCTGCCAGCTCACCTTCAGCGGTCTGTGCGGCCACTGTCAGACCCAATAACCCCGTTTACCCGGCGGGATCTCCCGCCAAGCAATATCAAATTTATTTTTGGAGGAATCATTTATGAAGAAGTTTGTCTGCCCCGTCTGTGGTTACGTCTACGAAGGTGAAAGCATTCCCGAAGGCTTCAAGTGCCCCGTCTGCAAGGTCGACGGCTCCAAGTTCAAGGTCATGGAAGAGGGCAAGCTGGCCGCTGAGCATGAGTACGGCATCTACGCCAAGACCGTGAAGAACAACCCCGACATCTCCGAAGAGGACAAGAAGTTCATCTTTGAGCAGCTGATGGCCAACTTCAACGGCGAGTGCAGCGAGGTTGGTATGTACCTGTGCATGGCCCGGATCGCCCATCGTGAGGGCTACCCCGAGATCGGCCTGTACTGGGAGAAGGCCGCCTACGAAGAGGCCGAGCACGCCGCCAAGTTCGCCGAGCTGCTGGGTGAGGATCTGGAGCCCAACATGAAGGCCACCACCAAGGACAACCTGGCCTGGCGTGTTGACTGCGAGTTCGGCGCCACCGCCGGCAAGTTCGATCTGGCCAAGTGCGCCAAGAAGAACGGCCTGGACGCCATCCACGACACCGTCCATGAGATGGCTCGTGACGAGGCTCGTCACGGCAAGGCTCTGAAGGGCCTGCTGGAGCGGTATTTTAAGTAATCCAGCACACCTAAAGGGGGCAAGCGATTGCCCCCTTTTTCTCCATTCTTGTAAATATTGGGAGAACCTACCGTGAGATATGTTAAGATAACAAGAAAGAAAAGCTTCTTTGGCGCATTGATACCTTATTTCATCTTCGTTGGTTATCCTAAAACAGAGATTGACCCACTCAACCCAGACGATATTTGGGATTTTCCAGATACAAGTGATGTAAAAATCACCAATGGACAGACAATTTCTATTTCCATTCAGGATAAAAAATGCAGTATCCTTGTTTGGGCAAACACATCCACCGGAGCCGCAAGCAGCCCAGCATATTTCATTGACGAAGGAACAATCGACATTGAGCTGGAGTTAGTCACGCAGTATAGCTGGATTCATGGCAGTCAGTATGTTTTGAGGCCCGTCACGGCAAGGTTCTGAAGGGTCTGCTGGAGCGGTACTTTAAGTAAGAAATATCGCCCCTGTATGGGAGGCTGGAGCAACTGCTTCGGCCTCCTTTTTTTGTTCTTTCCCGTCAATGTGGCAGACCCTGATTTTCCTGTTATTGCCGGGGCGTAACGATTCAGTTGTGGTAGAGAGTTTCACGTAAATGATCGTTTAGCGGCCCAACGGCCCCCTCTGACGAGGGGGCTGTCAGCGAAGCTGACTGGGGGAGAGAAAGCCTGAAAGCTTTCGCATTTCTGGTAATTTCGGGTACGACGGAATCGTTCCGCAGGAGCACAGCGCCCCCTCATTTCCGCTTTCGCGGAAATGAGGGGGTCGCATTGGCTGTTCAGGTATTTCTGAAAATGTGCTTATCGACTTTGCTCAGCATGGCGGTCGATTGGAATTTGTTGGAATGTTCCGTAGGGCTTATGTCATGACCCCGCCGAAACGTAACTTTTTTCTGGCGATTCCGTTGAATGCTCCCCGGTCAAAAACCGGAACCTGGTCGGCGGGGTCATGACCCCGCCCTACGCCCCCGCCAAACACCCATTTATCAGCCAACTGAGAAAAACCGATATGCCCAACCGAAAGCCCGGCACTTCATAACCGGGCGCTTTTTACAGGGCGGGGGGTGTCCATTCGCCGCCGCCGGAGGAGCTGCCGGAGGAGCCGCCGCCCTCCTGGGGCTTCTGGGCGGGAAGGCGGGTGGTGCGGAGGGTGTCGGTGGGAGCGTAGCCGATGGTGTCGCCCACGCGGATGACGCTCACATCTCCCGCTGTCCACAGAACGGTCAGGGCGGTGTTGCCGCCAAGCTGCTTGACCGCCTTGCCTCTGAGCAGGTAATTGTCATAAAGATAGCAGCTGTAGCCCGCGAAGCCCTCCCAGCTTTCAAAGGCAGGGGCCGCGTCCTTTTGCACCCAGGCCTCCGGGATGTAGGCATAGGTATCCTCCACCAGAATGGTCAGATAGCCCGGGAGGGCCGGGGCGAAGCCTTCCTCGGCAACGATCTGCACGGTGTCGCCCAGGTTAAAATATTTCAGCACCACTTTGGCGCCGTCCACCCGGACCTGGGCGCTGCCGGTTTTGGTGACAGCGGAGAGCAGCTGAACCTTTCCGTAGAACGCCAGGGAGATGTCGCCGCCATCCCGTCCGCTGGAGGAGCCTCCGTCACTGCTGCCGGAGCCGGACTTGATGGGCCACTTGCTGACCTGGTCCTTGGCAACGAAGCCGGTTTCGCCCTCCACCGTTACCAGATAGCAGTCCTCCAGCTCCTCCAAAACCTCCACCTTGGTGTTGGTGTTCAGGGTGGTGGGCGCCTTGCCGCCCATTTCGTAGCTTTCGTAGAAGCCGGTGTTCCAGCGGGCGTAGCCCGTCCAGCTTTCTGCCGGCTCCTCCCCCGCGAAGCGAAGAAGCTGGGTTTCCATGGTGCCGACACCGAAATCCGTTTTCACCGTGGCGTGGGTATCATCGGGATTTGCCGTGACCTCCACCGGATCCTCCCGGTTCAGCAGGCCCAAAATGGCGGGGATGTTGTCGCCCTGAACGGTGCCGGTTTCCAGCTTGGGCAGGGACGGCTCCGTCTCGGGAACGGTGGTCTCCGGAGCTTCCGTCCCGGGGGCGATTGTCTCCGGCACAGTGGTCTGAGGCGCCTGCTCCTGTTTCGCGGAGCAGCCCGCGGTGAACAGCATAACCAGAGCCAGTGCAATTACAAATCCTTTTTTCATGATTGTTCCTCCTTAGCCCTGATACTCGCTGTCATACTGATCCCCATAGACCGCGTGGATGATCTCCCACACATACTGGTAGGCATCGGTGCCGGGGTCGAAGACGGCGCGGTTCTGGTAGGCGATGTAGCCGATGCTGCGGCTCACGGTGCCGCCGTAGAGGGTTACCGGATTTCCCTCCGCGTCCTTCAGGATGATGTAGGGCCGCATGACGATGTCCTGCCCCAGCTGTTCATTGGTCAGGCTCTCCCAGACCAGCACATTGGTGTACTGGGTCAGACCGTCCCTGATGGCAAACACCGGGTCCTTCCGGTTCTCTTTGCTGTAGGCATAGTTGTGCTTGCCGGTATCGAGGGTCAGGCTGTCGCTGCCCAGGGTATCCGCCCACTGCACCACAGTGCCGTATTCTTCCAGGGTGTATCCGGCAAGACCTCCCCTGGTCAGGGCATTCTTGTTGTCCTTGGTCAGGGCGGTGATCATGCGGATGCCCCGCTTGCCGGTGACCCGGATGGAGCAGCCGGCGTATTGCAGCAGATCGTCCAGGGCGTCGATTCTGGCCGCCGTCGCGCCGGTTTCCTGCCGGTCGATGGTATAGACTGCCATGCCCGTGGGGTAATTCTCGTGGGAAAGGGTGGAATTCTCCTGCTGGTAGGTGTAGATGGTCAGAAGGCCGCCTTCTTCCGGCAGGTTTACAAAACGGACATCCTCCGACTGGATGGGGCAGCTTACGCCGTCCACCCAGACCTCGGTCTGACCCGCGAATTCGTCCCCGGTCAGCTCCAGATAGCGGTCGGAAGCCAGGATCCTGCCGGTGACGCCGGTGGGCTGGGTCAGCTGGTAGTTGCCCGCGTCCATGCCCTCCAGCGCAAATTCGGTGAAGCTGACAGGAACCTGCTCGCCCGGGGTTTTCCGGGTGAAACTGGGCGTGCCGTTCACCACCCGCGCATCGTCGCCGCTGACGATGCCGTTGGGGGTCACGGTGTCGATTTCCGCCGTGGTGGAGTCGTCAAAGGTCTTCTCCTTCACCGTGACCGTGAGCGTCACGCTCTTGGCGGTGATGCTGGCGGTGGTGGAAGCGGGCTGGGCGGTCAGGGTGTAGTTGCCTGCCGCGGAGCCGCCCAGGGAGAAGCCGGAGAAAGTGACGGTCTTGTCCTCGCCCACGTTTTTCGTGTCATAGGCAGCACTGCCGGGAACAATGGTCAGGTTGCTTCCATCGTAGTTGGCGGACAAAGTGCCATCGGAAGTAATCCGGGCAGTGGTATTGCCGTCGTAGACTTTCGTGGCTTCCACAGCCGCGCCCTGGATGGTAACCTCCTTGGGCGTGATGCTGGCGGTGGCGCCGGTCTGGTGACCGGAATCCGCCAGATAGTACCGGGACGCGTCGGCTCCCGTGAGGGTCAGGCCGCTGATGGTGACGGGCTTATCCTGCCCCACGCCGGCGTCGGCAAAGGTGCCGGTGGCGGTGACGGTAACGTTGGGATACGCGGACAGGACGCCGGCCAGCCGCGCGTTGGTGAACACAAGCTCCGCTGTGGGATTGCCGTCATAGGTCTTATCCCTGGCGGTGATGCCGCTGACCGTGACGGGAACGGGCTCCCAATAGCCGCAATAGGTACAGGCATGATTCTGAAGCAGGTGCTCTCTTACACAGTTTTTATAGTTGGAATAGCCCTGACAGGGGGAGTCGTCACTGGTTTTGTACACCGTGGCGCCGGTGAATTTGGGATAGGCATCCCGGGTGACGCCGGTCAGATCGATATTCTGATACCAGACCAGCGGATCCTCCTGGGTCCCCTCCGATCTGCTGCCGTTGAGCAGGTAGGCCACCTCGCCGCCGGCAAATTCCATGGGGCTTTTGCCGACGACATCCTCGACAGTGCCGCTAGCGTTTGATCCGACTGCATTGCCGGTGTAGGCGGTATTGTCATAATAGCAGCGGCTCAACCTGCTGCGGCTTCCGTTGGAACCACAGACACCGCCGACATCTTCCTTGCCAGTTACCGTGCCAATGCTGTAGCAGCTGCTCATCGTGCCACTGCCGTTATTGCCGCAGACACCGCCGGTTCTTATGTTGCCGGTTACTGCGCCGCTGTTGGCGCAGCTGCTTATCGTACTAAGGTTGGAACCACAGACGCCGCCGACATAGCCGCCGCTACCGGTTACCGTGCCGCTGTTCGTGCAGCCGCTCACCGTGCCCTTCTCATTAAAGCCGCAGACGCCGCCGGTATAGGAGTTGCCGATTACCGTGCCGCTGTTGGCGCAGTTGCGCACCGTGCCATTATTAACATTATAGCCGTACACGCCGCCGATATAGTAGCCGCTGCCGTTTACCGAGCCGCTGTTCGTGCAGCCGCTCACCGTGCCATAATTATTTTCGCCGCACACGCCGCCGACATACTTGCTGCCGTTTACCGTGCCGCTGTTCGTGCAGCCGCTCACCGTGCCATAATTATTTTCGCCGCACACGCCGCCGACATACTCGCTGCCGGTTACTGTGCCGCTGTTCGTGCAGTTGCTCACCGTGTCATAATTGGCATTATAGCCGCACACGCCGCCGACATACTTGCTGCCGGTTACCGTGCCGCTGCCATTGCAGTTGCTCACCGTGCCATGATTAACATTATAGCCGCACACGCCGCCGACATAGTCGCCGCTACCGGTTACCGTGCCGCTGCTATAGCAGCTGCTCACCGTGCCACCATCATTTGTGCCGCACACGCCACCGGTCTTGTTGCCGCTGCCGATTACCGTGCCGCTGCTATAGCAGCCGCGCACCGTGCCCTTATTCACGCTGCAGACGCCGCCCACGTTATCCTTACCCGCAAAGTAGGAATCCGCGATCTTCACATTTACCACGGTCCCGCCGCTGTCAATCACGCCAAACAGACCAATCAAGCTGGTACTCTCAGCATTCACATACAGTCCGGAGATGGTTTTTCCGTTGCCGTCAAATGTACCGGAATAAAAAGCATTTGCATTACCTATAGGCGTCCAGCTTTCAAAGCTGCCGCTGGTGTTCAGGCTACCGTCCGCATTCAGCACGCCGGAGTTGACGGTGATGTCGTTCATCACAATGGCATTGATGGATGCATTCTTGTTGTTGGTGACTTCGTTGGCGAACCAGTACAGATGCCCCGGGGTGGAAAGCTCGTAAACACCACTATAAGATGTACCGTTGATGATGTGGGTGCCCTTGGGCGGTTCCGCCGGGGTGATGGCCAGCACCGCCGCGGGCGCACCCTCCGGTTCCCCCAGCACCACGGTCAGGCGCAGAACATTGCTGCCGTCGGGCAGGACGAAGCCCTCCGGCAGGATGGTCCGGAAGATGTACGCGCCCTCGTAAGCCCCGGTCTCCACGGGGAAGTCCGGGCAGACCCAGTCCCCAAGGGTCAGCTCCTCCCCGTTCAATGCAATGGCGGCGGGCAGCAGTTCCAGAATATCGTCATACCGCGCGACGTTTTCCGCGCTGGCAAAGGGCAGCACCGCATTCCCGCTGTCCGGGTCGATGATCTCCCATTCGTCCACCCATTCCCAGTCGGTGATGACCTTCTCCTCTGGCTGGTCGGGTTCGGATTCCGCCTCGGCGCACTCCGTGCAGACAAAGCCGCAGGGCTGACCCTCCACAGCGGGTGCATAGCCGCAGGCTTCATCATGGGCGGTATGGACACAGGCGGGGATCTTTGTCACGCAGCCGGATTCCTCCGAGCAAATATGGGTGCAGGCGTCCGCCGTCTTTTCCTCCCCCTCCGCGGGGAGCACGCCGTCGCCGTAGCACTCCGCCCCGTGGACATGGGTACAGGCCGTGGTGAGGCTATAGCAGTCGTCGCCGCAGACATGGGCGCAGTCCTGCCCCTCCACGGCGGCCACATAGCCGCACTCCGGGGTGTGGGCAGGATGGTGCTGGCACAGCCCGTCCCTTTCTTCCGCGAAAGCGAAGACAGGCAGCAGGGAAAGCACCATTGCCCCGCTCAGCGCCAGCGACAGCAGCCGCCGGGACGCCTTGGTTTTCATCCGTTTTCTCATAAACATCGCTCCTTTTTCAGGGCATAAATTACATATTTGGTGATCGGCTTTCATAAGCACGAACCCTTGCCTCCCCCCGTGGGGGAGGTGGCAGCCCGAAGGGGCTGACGGAGGGGGCCCCGGATAAATGCGCCACCTTTTGGACACTCCCTCAGTCAAAAATCAAAGATTTTTGCCAACTCCCTCACAGAGGGAGCCAAGGGCTGCTGCCATAACAAATTGCAATATATGACGATAACCTTAATATTATCATACTAGCATAAAAATCTGCTTTTGGGAATACCCGAAAACAGGAAAAAACGGGTAGTTTTTTCGGTCCCAATCCGGTTCCGGCCCTACGTGAGGTGCTGCGGGAAACGATCCTTTTGCATTTTGTCCATGCCGGTTTTCCTCTGCCGCCCGATCAATTGGTGTTTGCAGGGATGTTTCGTAGGGCGGGGTCATGACCCCGCCGAAACGTAACGATTTCCTGGCAATTCCGTTGAATGCTCCCTGGTCAAAAATCGGAACCTGGTCGGCGGGGTCATGACCCCGCCCTACGGAACACCCCGTCAAATTCCAATTAATCGAACCGCTGGGGAAAACCGATATGCACATTTTCTTTTTCCGCGGGAAACTACAGCGGGGGTCTTGTCCGCGCCGCTGGATTATGGTATATTGAAAACAGAATTGTGGCTGTGGACTTTCACCGGCGCAGTACCGAAGCTGCCGCAGGACTTTACAAAAAGGAAGGGATCTCCATATGAAAAAATCTTCAAAACTGGCTCTGGCCGCTCTGGCTGTGGGCCTCTTCCCCTTTGACCTGAAAATGGGCGAGGACGGGAAGTTTTCCTACCAGTCCCTGCTGGTGGGTATCTCCAGCAAGAAACGGGAGGACGGAAAACGGGATCTGGTTCTCAGCCTGTTCAACCTGCCGGATTCTCTGAAGAAAAAGCCAACGGATGCACCGGAAGCCGCTCCTGAAGCAGCTCCCGCCGAAGCCCCCGAGGAACCCCAGGCCGAACCGGAAGAGGTGCCGGAAATTTCTGAAGAACCCACACCGGAAACGACGAACTCTTCCATGTCTTAATTTTTGTGCATATCGGTTTTCCTCCGCTGCCTGATAAATTGGTGTTTGACGGGGCGTAGGGCGGGGTCATGACCCCGCCGACCAAGTTCCGGTTTTTGACCAGGGAGCATTCATCGGAATCGCCGGGAAATCGTTACGTTTCGGCGGGGTCATGACCCCGCCCTACGAAAACATAAAGCTTTGGCATTAACACGCTACTAGGGGCGTGCGCATTGCGGGAAAGGGGCGCATTGCCCAAAAACATACCGCCCCCGGCAGGGCTTCTGCCGGGAGCGGTGTTTGTTTTGGGGATCATTTCATGACCTTCACCGTGAGCTTTACCTGGGAAGGCTTGACATTGGAAGCGTTGTTTTCGGGGGTAACATCCAGATACAGCGTATAGCTCTTGCCCGCCTTGAGCGCGCCGGTGTCTTCGGGAGACAGGGACAGCACGGCGGTTCCGCCGTTGATCTCAGCGGAGAAGCCATCGCTGCCCAGGGCCGCGATCAATTCCGGAGAACTCTTTTCACCGACAGAAACGCCTCCGATCTCCGCGCCCGCGGGGGCCGTCAGCGCCAGCCGGCAGGTCAGCGGTACGGACTGGGACTGGAACAGGGTCAGGGTCTTGGCGGACGCGGTCAGCTTCAGGGCGCTCTGGGCCACCTTGAAGCTCATCACGGGAGACAGAACATCCTGGCCGCAGATCGTAAGATTGAAGCGCACCTTATAGGTAACGTTGGTGGCGTATTCCTCCCCCTCCGCCAGGGTCAGGCGAATCACAGGCTTCGCGCCCGAGTCATCCAGCAGGGCCCGGAATTTATCCCCATCCGGTCCTTCCAGGGACACGCCGTCAATGCTGCCGGAGCAGTTGGTCAGCTTGGAAACGGTATAGTCAATGGCGCAGTCCGGGTCCAGGGTGTCCAGCTTGCCCTTGGCGGACAGGGACACGCCCAGCTTGTCGGACGCATACACCTGCACCGTCAGCGTCAGAGCGGTGGGAAGGGCGGCCTCCTGTCCCGTTGCCTCATGCCGGAGGACCGGCGTCAGGCGGAAGGAAGACTTGCCGATGGCCACATCGCTGTCAGGCAGCTGTACGCTGAGCACGCCCTCGTCATAGATCAGCCAGTCATACAGCCCCGCGTTCAGCTCCTCAAAGCCCGCCACGGTATAGCCCGGATCCCCGGTGACGGAAACCACGGCACCGGCCTTCTCCGCCCCGGCCAGATACCGGTTCAGCTTCAGGGTGGTGGAGGACAGCTTCACCTTGGGCAGGGTATTGGATACCGTGACCTTCAGGGTTCCGCCGGGGAACTCGCTGCCGTCGCTGAGGACACCCCGGCAGGAGAAGGTGTAGTTGCCCGCCTGGGGCGCATTGTCAGGATCGGCGATCTCCGCCCGGAGGCATTCGGCGTCGGGAGCGTAATACACCTTCAGCTTTCCCGCTTCTTCCGCCACAGCGGTTCCCTCCTTGGCCGTGGAGGTGATCACCATGCCGCTCAGCGTCAGGTTGCCCTGGGAGAGCGTCACCGCGGTCTCGGCGGTCTGTCTGGTAAAGCAATTATTCAGCTTCAGCGTGGAGGATGCCAGCTTCAGGGTCGGAAGCTTGTCGCTTACCGTGACCTTGTGGGTCAGCTTCACGGATTGGGTCCACCCCTCCTGACGGATCCAGATGGAAGCCGTGCCGCCGGATCCACCGGTCAGGGTCAGCGTCAGGGTGTCAGCCCAATAGGTGAGCTGCGCGAAATCAGCGGTGTAGCGCACCTCCGCGTTGGACAAATCCAGATAGCGGCCTTCCGTTTTGTCCCAAACCCGGATTTCGGCGCTGGGATTTTCCGGATTCAGGGCGGTATTGATAATGCTGGATTCCGGACTCAGGCTCAGCTTGGGAGCGGTGGTAACGGCGCCGATGGTGATGGCCGCCGTCGCCGGGACGCGGTAGTCCTCCAGATACACCTGAAGCGAGGCTCTCAGATCAGGCTTCGCGGCAGGGCTGTCCCGGAAGGCATCCGAGTAGCGCAGCGCTGCCGCGCCGCCGGTGTACTCCACGGTGAAATCATCGGTGTCCGTCAGGGTCATGCCGCTGATGGCCTGTCCGGCGGCGGTGACGGACAGCGGCACGGTGCTGTCCAGATAGAACAGGTTAAGCTTGCCGGTCTGCTTTACGGTGACCGCCGGCAGGGAGTTGGCAACCTTGACCTGAAGCGGATAGGAATAGGTCAGGCCGTCGGCGCAGTCCGCTTCCAGCCGCAGGGCGTAGGTTCCGTTCTTCACCGTCTGTGTGGCCCGGAGGGTCAGAACCGCCCCGTCCGCTTCCCCGGCGAACCGGTCAGACAGCCGGTCAGACTCATACAGCCGGACCTCTTCAATGGTATTGCCGTAGCTTTCCAGCAGCCCCAGGGTGGCGCCGGAGGTCCTGTAGCTGTTCAGGGTCAGCTTGGAAGCTTCCAGTCTGGGAGAATTGTCCCGGACACAGATCCGGATCCTGCTCTGTACCTTTGCCTGATCCGTTGCTGCCGCCTGAATGGCGCATTCTCCACCGGCTCCCTGGAAGATCGTCACCGATGCCGTACCGCCCTCTCCCGGTGTAACGGCCGCCATGGCGCCATCCGTGCTTTCCCAGGTCAGGGAACCCGCCGGGAACCACTCACCGGTATAGCCCCGGATCTGGGCGGAAAGCCCGAAGGTGTAATCGCCTTCCTCCAGCACAGCGCTGCTCACCGCCACAATAAGCTCCCCGTTTCTAACCTCAAGGCTGGCCGTCTGATCCGGAAGAATGGGCGTCAGCTTCAGCGCCAGGGCCTGCATGGGAACGACGGTCACCGAAATCGTGGCCTTCCGCGCCAGGGGGTCACCCCGCAGGGCCGCGGTGACGGTCACGGTACCGGGCGTATTTCCGGCGGTGAGGATTCCCTGGCTGTCAACGGAGGCGATGCTCTTCTGGGTGGGCGGGATGCTGAAGATCAGATCAGACGCGTCAATTTCCCGCTCACCGGATACCACGATGCGGGCAATCTGACCGGGCTGCAGGCCGATTTCCGGGATCTGAGCCGTGGCTTTCAGGGCTTCGGCCGCGTCCAGATAGAAAACCCGCAGCGTCACTTCCGTATACAGGTCCGGATCCACCGCGCTGGAGGCTCTGATAACCGCGGTGCCGGGGCTGATGAACGTTACCGCGCCGGTTTCCTCCACAGAGGCCACCGCCAGGTTGCTGCTGCTCCAGCAGACCTCCTGGGCGGTTCCTTCCGGCACCACATGGGCGAGGAATTGCAGCATATCCGTTTCCGCCAGATCCACGTCCAGCGTTTCCCCAAGGATGCTGCCATCCAGCTCGATGCAGATCCCGGTGGATCTGGGCAGGATTCTCACCGTTGCGGAGGCGCTGTCGCCGCCCTCCGGCTCAGCGGTAACGGTGACCGTCCTGGGCTCCGCCAGGAATTTGGCTGTCAGCAATCCGGTATCGGACAGCTCCGCGTAGTTCTCGTCCCCGGCGGCCAGGCTCCATCGGGCGGAAAGCTCCGTCCCGGCGGGCATTCTCCAGACAGAAAGCTGGACGCTGTCTCCGCCCTGGAGGACAATGGCCCCCTCCGGCCGGATCAGCGT
Organism: bacterium; assembly: GCA_004562395.1. Lineage (GTDB taxonomy): Bacteria > Bacillota > Clostridia > Oscillospirales > Oscillospiraceae > Faecousia. Next base: position 39,885 of record SFQY01000008.1, read on the forward strand.
GGTTGCCTGGACCTGAACAACCTTGCTGCCTTTGACGCCGGAATGGCTGTCAAAGGTTTCCAGGACAAAGCTTCCGGAGGACATGGTTTCCAGATAGGTCTTTCCATCCAGAACCGTGAAAGAGGCAATGCTCCAGGGATCCGTTTCGTCACCCTCCACCGCCCGGACCGTCCAGCTCTGGTTTGCTTTGCCGCCGGCAGCCTGTACCAGGGCCTTTGGCAGGACGGCTTTCCCGGTGAGAAGGGTGGTTTTTTCCGTAATGACATCCGGGATGGCGGACATGTCGATCATCTGAAGCTTTTGGCAGTCGTAGAAGCAGTCCGTGCCAATGGATTTCAGACCGTTGGGAAGCGCCGCCGTTTCCAGATTGTCGCAGGAGAAGAACGCGTACGAGCCCAGGGTGGTCAGGCTCTGGGGCAGATCCACGGAGCGCAGGCTGTCACAGTCGTGGAACGCGTAGGCGCCGATGGTCACCAGCTGATCGCCAAATTGGATCGTTTCCAGAGCGGTGCAGGATTCAAAGGCGAAGGCCTCGATCTGCTTTACGCTTTGGGGAAGCGCCACCTGGCGCAGTCCGACGCAGTCCTGGAAGGCGTATCTTCCGATGGAGGTCAGTCCCTCCGGCAGAATCACTGTGGTGATCTTCTCCCGGCTCTGATACCAGGGCGCCCCCTGGCTGTAAAAGGACATCATCTCTCCGCTGCCGAGAATGGTCAGCGTGCCGTCAACCGTCAGCGTATAGCTCAGATGATCTCCGTTCGCTCCGCAGGGTCCGGCCATCATTCCGCAGTATTTGCAGACGCCTTTTTCAAAGCAGTGATCCGCGGGGATGACCTCCTGCTTCACCAGGATCTCGCCGCAGACGGAGCAGTGCTTGCCCTCCGTCAGGCCGTCCTGGGTGCAGGTGGCTTCCACCCCTTCGTCAATGACTCCCGTATGTCCGGGAGCCGGAATGATCTGCTGCGCCACAAGGACCTCGCCGCAGACGGCGCAGTGCTTGCCCTCCGTCAGGCCGTCCTGGGTGCAGGTGACTTTCCGCTTTTCGTCAATGACTTCCGTATGTCCGGAAGCCGGAATGATCTGCTGCGCCACAAGGACCTCGCCGCAGACGGAGCAGTGGCTGCCCTCCGTCAGGCCGTCCTGGGTGCAGGTGGCTTCCCGCTTTTCGTCAATGACTTCCGTATGTCCGGGAGCCGGAATGATCTGCTGCGCCACAAGGACCTCGCCGCAGACGGAGCAGTGGCTGCCGTTGCTGAGACCGTCTTCCGTGCAGGTGGCCTCCATCCCATCGTCAAGGACTTCCGTATGTCCGGAAGCCGGAATGATCTGCTGCGCCACAAGGACCTCGCCGCAGGCGGAGCAGTGGCTGCCCTCCGTCAGGCCGTCCTGGGTGCAGGTGGCCGCCTTTGCCTTGTCAATGGCCACGGTATGGGCCGCGGGGATGATGACCTGTTGGGCGAGGATCTCACCGCAGGCCGCGCAATAGCTGCCGTCGCTGAGACCGTCTTCCGTGCAGGTCGCCCCGTAACCCTTAACCACCACAGCCTCATGGGCGATTCCCTTCACGCACTCCATTTCCTTCCAGGTCACCGTGCCGAAGCTGGCCCGGACTTCCTCCGTCCAGGTGGTGTTTCCCTTGGGGTAGTACGCTGTAATATTGGAAGAGCCAATCGGTGTGTTTTCCGGATTCCGGAATCCGTCTCCCCAGAAGATCAGAACAGTGGGATTGTCTTTATCAAAAGCATAATGGCCAATGGACGTAACCGCCTTGGGGATCGTAATGGAAGTCAGGCTTGAGCAATCTCGGAATGCGTAATCTCCAATGGATGTAACGCCCTCCGGGAGCGTCACCGCAGTCAGCCCGCTGCCCCAGAAAGCGGAGTTCCCAATGGACGTGACACTTTCCGGGATCGTAATGGAAGTCAGGCTTGAGCATGCTTGGAATGCCAAATCCCCAATGGTTGTGACCCCTTCCGGGAGCGTCACCGTGGTTAGACTGGTGCAGCCGCTGAAAACAGAATGGCTAATGGTTGTGACTCCCTCCGGGATCACCACCGAGATCAGGCTGGTACAACGACTAAATGCGAAATCCCAAATGGATGTGACCCCCTCCGGAATCGTCACCGTGGTCAGGTTGGAACAACCCTCAAAAGCGGAAGGCCCAATGGATAGGACACCCTCCGGAATCGTCACCGTGGTCAGTCCGGAGCAATCGCTGAAAACACCACTGGAAATTGAGGAAATCCCCTCCGGAATGGTAATGGCGGTCAGTCCGGAGCAGCCGCTGAAAACCGAGAATCCAATGGAAACTACGCTTTCCGGAAGGAGGATCTCCGTCAGTCCGGAGCAGCGGCAGAAAGCACTCGTCCCAATCGTCGTGACACCATTCGGGATGTTGACAGACGTCAGTCCGGAACATCCGAAAAAAGCGTAGGATCCAATGGTTGTGATACCTTCCGGCAGCACCATGGAGGTCAAACCGGAGCAGCCTTGAAAAGCGCTGCTGCCAATGGAGGTGACGCCCGCGGGAATGGTCACGGACGAAAGCATGGAACAATCCTGAAAGAGATAAGACGAGATTTCCGAGAGCCTCTCCGGCATGGTCACCGAAGTGAGGCTGGTACAGCCGTTGAACGCGTAGGAACCAAGACTGGTAACGCCCGCGGGGATATCCGCGGCAGTGAGCCTCGTGCAGTTCTGGAACGCATAGGTGCCAATGGTCCGCAGGCTCTCCGGCATGGAAATCTCTTTCAGCCAACAGGCAGAAAAGGCATAGTTGCCAATGGAGGTGACCCCCTCTTTCAGGACAACACTGGTAATTTTGGTTCGCTTGGCATACCACGGAGCAGGGGCGCTTTCTCTGTAATCCGTCATTTCGCCGCTGCCGAAAATGGTCAGCACGCCGTCGGTGGTGAGGATGTAGGTAAGGTTTTCGCCGCAGCTGCCCCGGACGGCCCCGCAGACCGTGCAAACATCATCCACAAACTGATGGCCGGCCGGAACGATCTGCTGCGCAATGAGGACCTTGCCGCAGACGGAGCAGTGCTTGCCCTCCGTCAGGCCATCCTCGGTGCAGGTAGCGGCAACGGCCTCGTCCACGACCTCCGTGTGTCCCGGCGCCGGAATCGTCTCCTGCTCCTGGAACACATAGCCGCAGACGGAGCAGTCCTTTCCTTCCGTGAGGCCGGTGGCTTCGCACTCCGCCGGAACCCCGGGCAGGACCCGCTCCGTATGCCGGGTCGTATCACCGGCGATCTGCGTGAACGTCAGGTTCACATTGTACCTGCCTTCCGACTTCTGGACCAGCACATTTGCCTGGGAGCAGAGGCAGCCCGTTACCGCCACATTCATCTGGCTGCTGTTGGCATGGAAGGGGTGACCGCTGCCGGTGTCCACAAAGTAGAACCGGACATCCGGGTTGGTAAAGGCCGCCTGCTTCATCTGATAGCAGCCCTCAAACACAAAGGGACCGATGTAGCCGCATTCCACAGTCGCGGTTTCCAGACTGTCGCAGGAGAAGAACAGCTGATAGCCGGAGCCGGCGCCGCTATACTGCCCGTTCATCACCACGGTCCCTGGAATGGTGACACTGGTCAGAGCGTTGCAGTCGGAGAAGACGCTTTCTCCCGGGGATACGGTTCCGGAGCCGAAATCGATGTTCTTCAGGCTGTCACAGCCGGCAAAGCAGTAGTTCCCCAGGGTCAGGGAAGCGCTGCCGAAGGACACGGATTCCAGGCCGCTGCCATAGAAGGCATAGCTGCCGATGCTTGTCACGCCCTCCGAGACATAGAGGCTGCGGATGCTGCTTCTCACCGACTTCCAGGGTGCCTGGTTCGATGTCTGATCGGGATGGCTGTAGTTCGGCATAGCGCCGCTGCCCAGAAGGAAGAAGTCGCCGTTGCCGTACAACGCCCACAGCAGATCCCCGGCCTCGCCGGAAGAGCTGGGTGTCTGCAGGATCAGATCCGTTCCGGAAGCGGTCAGCCGTCCCGCCGCCACGCCGGTATACAGCCCGTTATAGATTGTGATCCGGCTGGCGATCCCGGTATCCGATACGTTCACCACCGCGGCGCTGCCGCCGGAGACGCCGCTTCTCAGCCGGAAGCCTCCGCCGGTATAGCTTTTGGTGCCCGCCTTGTTCTGAAGGCTCAGGGCAGAATAGGCCCATACGGAGTCAAACTCAGGGGTCCCGCTGAGATAGAGTTGATTGCCGCAGATATCCGTCGACCCGTGGAAGGAGCCGCCGCTGATATCCGCAGCGCCCCGCATGCTCAGGGCTTGTCCGAAGTCAGCCGAGACGGAGCCTCCGGAAATCGACGCCGACGCGGTGCTTTCAAAATCCAGGATTCCCGCGTCAGAGCCGGAGACGGAACCGTCCGACATGGTCAGCGCCGCGTCTTCCTCCAGGATAATGCCCTGTCCATCCCGGGCCTGAACGGAACCGCCCCGGATATACACCTTGCCGCCGATGGAATCGATGCCCGCGTAGCTGCCGCTGATTGTGCCGTTCCAGAGGGTGAAGGTACCGCCTTCGTTCTCAATGCCGACCTCCGTCGAAGAGCAGGAGGAGGTATTGGCGTCAGAGCAGACTTCGCCGGTGCCCTGGCAGTCTGTGATCAGCAGGGTGCTTCCCTCCGACACGCTGAATCCGGGAGCATCTCCGCCAGTACTGAGGGTATGTCCGTTCAGACAGATGTGGACCGTGCCCGTAATGGTATAGTAGCTGGTGCGGGTTACGTCCTGAGTCAGATAAAATCTGGTTCCGCTGATACTGGAGGTCCCATTCCAGGCGGTCCATGTGTAATTCGTGTGCCCCTCCGTACAGTTCGCGTCGCCGCAAATGGGGTGCGTATGGGAAGCCGCCGCAGTGACCGTATTGGCGGAACCATCATCCGCCGGGGAGACGATCCCCGCCGCGTTGGTCGTCACGCGGCTTTCCCCGGAGGTGACGACACACCGGTAGGACCGGGTCGGGTAGGCCGCATCCGTCTCAAGACCGGAAATGGTCAGCTCCGGACCCACGGCGTTTTCCACATCCTTCCAGTCCGCGGAATCCGGCGTGCCGTCCAGAACCTGCCACTGGTAGGTAATGGCCGCTCCGAAAGCCTGGACGAAGAAGGTCGCCGTTCCGTTCTCGTCAACGACCGCGTCCGCCAGCGGATATACCGTCAGCACGGCCTCCTCCGTCACTGCCGGTTCCGTAATCACCGCAATCATAGAATTCTCAGAAGAACCGGTGGTTTCCGGGATCGGTTCCGGCCCTTCCGTGGATTCCGTTTCCGGAGTCTGGGTCTGTACCGTCTCTTCCGTCTCCGGCGTTTGCTCCGCCAGGGCCGTCACCGGCAGATTCCCCAGCACCAGCACCAGTGCCAGAAAGAAGCAGACCATTCGTTTCAAGCCTGAATTTTTCATATTCGTTCCTCCTGCGGGCCGTGTACAGCAGCCCTGCATATTCCTGATTGATAGTATACCAGATTTTTCCTGTTTGTCCATAGCAGAGCGCCCTTTTGTGGTTTTATCCATCATTTGCAAATGCAAATAATTTACAAAATAGTATTGAAATCAGTACTTATTTCCTGTATACTGATTTTTACCGGTCGGGGGCCGCGCAAAGGCCTCTGACATGGCAAATTTTTAACATCAGGAGGCATTCCAATGAAGTATGTCTGCAATGTCTGCGGCTGGGTCTATGATGAGGACGAGGCCGGCGTAAAGTGGGAAGATCTGCCCGAGGATTTCGCCTGTGAGCTGTGCGGCGTGGGCAAAGAAGATTTCAGCCCGGAGGAATAAGCCATGAAGATTCGGATCAATAAAGATGTGGTGGAATTCACCCCCGAACATGCCGCTGAGGCCGCGGAGCTGGAGGCTCTGTGGGTAAAGATGGGCAACTGCGTTGGCGGAAACAAGGCCCTGTCCCCCATCGGCGTCTATGTTCCCAGCGAGAATAAGACCGCTTCCTTCCATATCGACGGTCTGTCCGAGAAGGAAGCCAAGGAAGTCCCCGTGATCCGCGCTCCCTACGACACCGACGTCTACTGCGTCACCTGCAACAAGACCCAGCACGTCAAGGCCGGTGAGCCCATCCCCTTCTGCTGCGGCAGACTGATGGAAATCCTGGATTAATTTCACAATCCCATAAAAGAGGGAGCGGTCTGTTTTCCGCCCCCTCTTTTCGCTGTCTTCCTGTCCGCTTTTTTGCACATGGTCATTGCATGAAGGGTTTTCATAATAAAATCTTTGATAATTGATCGTTTCGCTTATGACGACAGTTCGTTGGTTCCACTGGCGCTTACGGCGCCCAAGCCTTCTCCTTGAGGAGAAGGTGCTTAAGTAGCGCACACTGGGGCGGATGTGGTGTGCAGTACACAGTTGCGATTATCAAGACATTACGGCGAAAACGTACTGCTGTAACACCACATCAGTCTCGCTTCGCGAAACAGCTTCTCCTCAAGGAGAAGCCTTTGGTGCGCATCCCACCTTGGTGGAACCAACGTACATTTCTGCGCTAAACGATCCTTTAACCGCCTTACTCCGGGGATCCTGAAATGGACGTCATTGTCCTTCCCGGGCAGCTTCCCGGGAGGTTTGACTTTTTCTCCGGCTGCTGGTACAATCGACAAAAAGGAGGGATGGCCGTGAAAGTCGTAACACTGGCGGAAAACACCGCCTGCCGGGAGGATCTGGCGGCGGAGCATGGGCTGAGCCTGTACATCGAAACCGGTGGCTGCCGGATCCTCTTTGACTTTGGGCAAACCGACGCCTTCCTCCGGAACGCGGAAAAGCTGGGGGTGGACCTGCGCAGGGTGAATCTGGCGGTCCTGTCCCACGGGCACAACGACCACGGCGGCGGCCTGGCCCGCTTTCTTCAGATCAATGCCTCCGCCCCGGTCTATCTGAGCCGCCAGGCCTTCGGGCCTCACTTCAGCCGCTCCGGCAGCTTCATCGGTCTGGACCCCAGCCTGGCAGACAGCAGCCGTCTGATTTTCACCGATGGCTCTCTGGACATCTCCGATGAACTGTCCATCTGCTCCTGCGGCGCTCCCCCGGAGGATGCCTCCGGTCAGACGGTGCTGGAAAACGGCGTCCTGCGGCCGGAGACTTTCCGTCATGAACAATACCTGTTGGTCCGGGAACAGGGAAAACGGATCCTGTTCAGCGGCTGCTCCCACAAAGGGATCGGGCAGATCGCGGAAGCCTTCCGGCCCGACGTTCTGGTGGGCGGCTTTCACCTGCTGCACACCCCGGAGGAGGCACGGCTGAGGGCAGCGGCAGAGCGTTTGCTCCAATGCCCCACGGTCTATTACACCGGCCACTGCACCGGCCAGGCCCAGTTTGATTATCTCAAAGAACAAATGGGGCCGCGGCTCCGGGCCTTTCACACCGGTTCCGTTTTGCTGCTGTAAAAGGAGGCTGCCATGGAACATATTTTACTGCTGGAGGACGATATTGCTCTGGGAAACGGCATCTGTCTCGCCCTGCAAAGTCCTTATCTGCGCATTTCCCTTTACCGCACCCTGGCTCAGGCCGGCGAGGCCCTGGAGCAGGGCGGCTTTGACCTTCTGATCCTGGACGTGAATCTGCCCGACGGCAGCGGTCTGGACCTGCTGCGCCGGGTCCGCCGGAGCAGCCCGGTGCCGATCATTCTGCTCACCGCCAACGACATGGAAATGGACATCGTCACCGGCCTGGAATCCGGAGCCGACGACTATATCACCAAGCCCTTTTCCCTGGCGGTACTGCGGGCCAGAGTCAATGCCCAGCTCCGGCGGGGTGCCGGAGGGAAGATCGCCCGTTTTGAACCGGAGGGCTTTCTGTTCGACTTTGACCGGATGGTTTTCCGCCGGAAGGGGCAGCCGGTAGAGCTGAGCAAAACAGAGCAGAAGCTTCTGCGGCTGCTGGTGGAAAACCAGGGCCAGACCCTGTCCCGGGCCACGCTCATCGACCGGGTTTGGACCGACGGCGCGGAATATGTGGACGAAAACGCCCTGTCCGTCACCGTCAAGCGGCTCCGGGACAAGCTGGAAGAGGTTCCCTCCAAACCCCGGTACCTGAAAACGGTATACGGCATCGGCTATACCTGGGCGGTGAAATGATATGACATGGACCGGATATTGTGTGATCGCCCTGACGCTGCTGGCGGCGGCGGGAGGGATGCTCTGGTACCGCCGCCGCACCCGCCGGACGCTGGAAACCATGAACCGGATGCTGGAAGCCGCCATCCGGGGGGATTTTTCGGAAGAGATGTTTGACGAAAGCCTGCTCTCCTCCCTGGAGACCCGGCTGGCCCGGTATCTGAGCGCCTCCGCCATCTCCGCGCGGAATCTGGAAGAGGAAAAAGCCCGGATCCAGGCTCTGGTTTCGGATATCTCCCACCAGACCAAAACGCCCATCGCCAACATTCTGCTGTACACCCAGCTGCTGGAGGAGCAGGACCTTCCGGAGGAAGGCCGGGCCTGCGTCCACGCTCTGGACGCCCAGACCCGGAAGCTCCGCTCCCTCCTGGAAGCGCTGGTGAAAACCTCCCGTCTGGAGTCCGGGATCCTCGCTCTGCATCCGGTCCCCGGGCCCCTGGAGCCTATGCTCCGCAAAGCGGTCTCCCAGCTTCTGCCCGGAGCGGAAGCCAAGGGCCTGACCCTTCAGGCGGAGCCCACCCGGGCGGAAGCCCTGTTTGACCCCAAGTGGACGGAGGAAGCGGTCTTCAATCTGCTGGACAACGCCGTCAAGTACACCCCGGAAGGCGGGCAGATCCGGCTCCGGGTGGTGGAATATCCCATGTTCGCCGCCATCCAGGTCAGCGACACCGGCCCCGGCATCCCGGAACCGGAGCAGGCAAAAATCTTTCAGCGGTTTTACCGGGGGCAGGCCCAACAGGCTCAGGAAGGCGTCGGCATCGGCCTGTATCTGACCTGCCAGATCGCCCGGAACCAGGGCGGCTATGTCAAGGTGCGCTCCCGGCCCGGAGAAGGCTCCGTCTTTTCCCTCTATCTGCCCCAAATCTGTCAAAACTGTTAGATTCCGGAAAGAATGTGGAAAGGATCTTCCTGTAACATATGCTGTGCGGAGGGGCACCGGACAGCCTCTGACCTTGGAAAACTCCGGTCCGCCAAAGGAGCTTCCCATGGACCGGCGGGCCGGAAGCGGTTCAGAGGCATCCAATTCTAGCCCCTTCCCTGGAGGCATCAGTATGCATATCTTACAGACAAACGACCTGTGGAAAATCTACGGCACCGGGGACACCCAGGTCCGGGCCCTGGACGGGGTGGACCTGCAGGTGGACAGCGGAGAATTCGTAGCGGTGGTGGGCACCTCCGGCTCCGGAAAATCCACCCTGCTGCACATGCTGGGCGGCCTGGACCGGCCCACCGGCGGCACCGTTACAGTGGACGGAACGGACATCTTCTCCCTGAAGGACGAGGCGCTGACCATTTTCCGGCGCCGGAAAATCGGGTTTGTATTTCAGAATTACAATCTGGTTCCCGTGCTGAACGTCTATGAAAACATCGTCCTGCCCATCCGGCTGGACGGCGGAAAGCCGGACGGCGCCTATGTGGATCAGATCCTCCGGACCCTGGGCCTGGAAAGCAAGCTGCGCAGTCTTCCCAACAACCTGTCCGGTGGACAGCAGCAGCGGGTGGCCATTGCCCGGGCTCTGGCGGCAAAGCCTGCCATCATTCTGGCGGACGAGCCTACCGGCAATCTGGACAGCCGCACCAGCCAGGACGTCATGAGTCTGCTGAAGGTCACCAGCCAGAAGTTCAGCCAGACCATTGTGATGATCACCCACAACGAGGAGATCGCCCAGATGGCGGACCGGATCGTCCGCATTGAGGACGGGCGCATCGTCGGGCGGAGGTGATGGCCATGATCCGCGTTTCCAACGGCAAGTGCATCCGGGATCTGGGCCGGAAGTCCATGGCAGCCGCGAAAGCCCGGAACATCGTTGCCATCCTGGCCATTGCCCTGACCACGGTGCTGTTCACCTCCCTCTTTACCATTGCCCTGTCCATCAACGACGGCTTCCAGCAGAACAACTTCCGCCAATGCGGCGGTTGGTCCCACGGCGGCTTCAAATATCTGACCCAGGCGCAGTTTGAGGAGCTGCGGCAGGACCCGCTGATCAAAGAATGGGGCCTGCGACGGTTCTGCGGTATGCCCAGGGAGGCGCCCTTCCAAAAGTCCCATGTGGAAATCGGCTACTCCGACGCCAACCAGGCCCACTGGATGTACTGCGATCCCGTGGAAGGCCGCCTGCCCGCCGAGGGCACGGAGGAAGCCGCCACAGACCTCCATGTTCTGGAGCTTCTGGGGGTGGAGCCGCGGATCGGGAATCCCTTCACCGTCACGTTTCAGGTGGACGGCCATGAGACCACCCAGACCTTTACCCTTTGCGGCTGGTGGGAACGTGACCCGGTCATCGTCGCCAGCCACATTCTCATTCCTCAAAGCCGGGTGGATGCCATCCTGGACGAGGTGGGCACCAACCCGGAGCAAAGCGGTGACGGCATGACCGGAAGCTGGAATCTGGACGTGATGTTCCAGAATTCCCTGCACATTGCCCGTGACATGGACCGGGTGCTGGCAAACCACGGCTACCAGTCCGAGAGCCCCTCCGACGGGGACAACTACATTGCCACCGGCGTCAACTGGGGCTACACCGGCTCCCAGCTGACGGACAGTCTGGATCCCGCCACGGCCCTGGGCATCGCCGCCATTCTGCTGCTCATCGTCTTCACCGGGTATCTCATCATCTACAACGTGTTCCAGATCTCCGTCACCAACGACATCCGGTTCTATGGTCTTCTCAAAACCATCGGCACCACCGGGCGGCAGCTCCGGCGTATTATCCGCCAGCAGGCGCTGCTGCTCTCTCTGGCGGGCATTCCCCTGGGACTGCTGGTCGGGTGGTTCATCGGCTCCCGGCTGACGCCGGTCATTATCGCGCAGCTCAACGGCATCCACAGCACGGTATCTGTCAGTCCCGTGATCTTTCTGGCCTCCGCGCTGTTTTCCCTGCTGACGGTTCTGCTGTCCTGCGCCCGGCCGGGACGGCTGGCAGCCAGGGTCAGCCCCATTGAGGCAGTGCGCTACACCGAGGGCGGGACACCAAAGAAGAAGATGAAAAAGTCCGGCGGCGTATCCCTGTTCGCCATGGCAAAGGCGAACCTGGGCCGCAGCCGGAGCAAGACGGTGGTGACCGTGCTGTCCCTCTCCCTGGCGGTGGTGCTGCTGAATCTCACGGTCACATTTACCAATGGCTTCAGCATGGAGAAGTACCTCTCCAACCAGATGGTGTCGGATTATATCCTGGCGGATGCCGGGTATTTCCGGGTGAGTACCCTCTGGAGCGCGGATAAGGCCCTGCCGGAGGAGGTCATAGATGCTGTGACGGCCCGGGGCGGCCTGGCGGCAGGCGGACGGATCTACGGCCTCACCATCCCCGTCCAGGAGTTTGTCACAGAAGACCGGTACCGGGCCCACTACGGCCGGTGGAACAGCCAGGAGGATCTGGACCAGCTGGTGCAGTGGGCGGAAAAACACGAAGGGGGTCTTTTGGCGGACAACGCCCAGCTCTACGGCATGGACCCCTTTGTTCTGGACAAGCTGACGGTGCTGCAGGGCGATCTGTCCAGGCTCCGGGAGCCGGAGGGGAATTACATCGCCGCCGTGTACCACGAAGACGACTACGGCAATCCCGAAATGGACTCCCACTGGGCAGGGCTTGGCGATACCGTGACGCTGCGCTACGTGGAGCGGTTCGAATATTACAACCCGGATACCGGGGAAGTCTACAGCGACGGCATTCCCGAAGGCCAGCCCTGGCGTTTCCGGGCGGCAAGCTACCGGGACGTAACGTATGAGGTGGCGGCCCTGGTGAGTATCCCCCTCTCCCTGAGCTACCGCCATTTCGGCAACGACCAATTCGTTCTGGGCAGCGGGACCTTCCTCCGGGACACCGGCACCAATTCCGTCATGCTCTATACCTTTGACATGGAGGACGAGGCCGGAAACCAGGCTATGGAGTCGTTTCTGGCGGACTACACGGAAAATCAGAATTCCCAGTACGACTACGAAAGCCGCGCCACCTACGCGGCGGAATTTGAGAGCTTCCGTACCATGTTTCTGCTCCTGGGCGGGGTGCTGAGCTTCATCGTGGGACTTGTGGGGATTTTGAACTTCTTCAACGCCATTCTGACGGGTATTCTGACCCGCCGCCGGGAGTTTGCGGTGCTTCAGTCCATCGGCATGACCGGCAGCCAATTGAAAAGGATGCTGATAAGCGAGGGCCTGCTGTACACCCTGGGCGCCGTGGCCCTGTCCCTGGGACTGACGGCGGCTCTGGGGCCGCTGACCGGCTCGGTGCTTGAGAATCTGTTCTGGTTCTTCGACTACCGCTTCACGGTGACGCCCATTGCGCTGTTGGCACCGGTTTTTGCCCTGCTGGGCTGTCTGACCCCCTGGGCTGTCTACCGCTTCACCCGGAAATCCACCATCGTGGAGCGCCTGCGGGAGGCGGAAAGCTGACAGTCTTCATCCCTCATAAAAAGTCCCCGGCCCAGGCCGGGGACTTTCGATTTTCGAAGGCTCTCACACAAGAAACGGAGGGTCCATTCCGGAACCGATATGCTGCCGTTTACAGAAGCTTACCCAGCAGCGGAATTTTTTTCAGGACGAAGGTTATGCCGCCGCAGACCGCCATGGCGAAAAAGCACCAGAGGAAGGAATAGAGCATTCTGTTCAGCCCGCCTCCCACCGCATAGTACAGGTGGGTATTCAGCAGCGGCTCCAGCAGATACACACCGAAGGTCAGCTCTCCCAGCTTTGCCAGCAGGATGCCGGTTTTCCGGCCTCCCGGGAACCGCTCCGAAAGGATCCTTGCCAGCAGAAATACCGCCGCCGCGGAGCTGTAGGTAAACAGCCCCAGATAATCCTGGGTAAAGCCACCGTTTGCCCCCTCATGGCAGGTCACCGCGGCAGAGGCCAGGATCCCGCCCAGCAGCACCGCCAGACAGCCCGCCGCCTCCCTGCGCCCAAGCTTTCCCCCAGGCAGCCCATTTGCCAGGTAATACCCCACAAGCGGATAAAACAGGAAATCACAGGTTCCGAAGGGGGCGCTGAGGTCATTGCGCAGCGTCAGCGGTGCGATCCCACAGGTCTTCGCCCAGTAGCCGTACAGTGGGATCAGGGAGCAGAAAACAGCCCGCAGGACAAACAGGAAGACCACATCGGAAAGGGCAAGCTTCCCGGCGATCTTTCTCAGGAACGGAAGGGCCAGCAGCATACCCAGATAGGCGTACAGGAACCAGTAGGACAGGTTGATCTCCCCGCTGAACAGGCCGTACACAAGATCAGACATATCGCGGCTTTCCGGGTTTCTGTCCAGATAAATCACCAGCGAAAACAGCACCAGCACGGACAGAAACCGGGCAACGCGTTTTCGCAGCAGCACACCGTAGGACTCCTCCCGTCCCAGCAGAAGCGCGCCGGAGATCATGAAGAAAACCGGAACGTTGATTTTGGTAAAGACGCTGAGCATCACCCGCAGCCAGGAGGCAGCGCTTCCGTCCGCCGCCTGCTCCAAAAACAGGTGAAACCCCTCCGTGTGGTTGAATATCACCAGAAAAGCCGCCAGAACCCGCAGGGCATCCAGGTAGGTTTTTCGGTTCACAGTCTCGGATACCATCCTATTCTCTCCCTTCGTGGACAATCTCAAAAGGCACCTTATTAGAAGCGCCCCGGCAGAACCGCCTCCAACAGGAGGCTCAGTCCGTAGATCACCGCCAGATGCAGCGGGTAATACAGGTAGAACAGCATTCCCATCCGGTGCTTTCCCCGGGCCCCGCTGTAGCACATCAGCAGAGGAACCGCGGCCATGCCCCACCATTGGATGCCGCCGAAGGCCAGGCCCAGCATCGCCGTTCCCAGGGCCAGCAGCGCCAGCTTCTGCCTCCGGTCCCGGCCGAAGTAGACCAGCACCGGAAGCAGCACGCCCCAGATACCGTAGTCCACCGCGTAATCCGTACCCGCCAGCAGCAGCGGAAGTCCCAGACACAGGACCCCCACCCCCAGCACCGCTCCCAGGGCCAGCAGCCCGGCAGGAAGGCTTCGCTCCTTCCTCCAATTGTCCAGAGCGCAGATCAGGCACACCGACAGGGAGAAGGTCACCAGCACGCACTGGTACAGCGACCTCATGGCCCCGTAGTACACCCCCTGGCACACCAGCGCCAGGGAGGCCAGCCGGAGGAAATAGCGCCCCCTGTCATGGGTGTAGCGGCAGCCCTCGGCAATCATGTAGGCATAGATGGGGAAGGCCAGCCGTCCGATGATCCGCAGAAACCCCAGCTGCGGCAGAAGCTGAAGCCCCACATGGTCGCAGGTCATGGCGATCATGGCAATGACCTTCAGTTGATTGCCCGAAAGACCGGTTCTGCTTTCCACAGCCGTCGGCACGTTCATTCCCCCCTTTGTTTCTTCTGTGGGAATTTTACCATTCCGGGCAAGGCGTTGTCAACCGGCAGCAGCCCGGGAAGCCCTCTTTTTCGACACCCGGGGCGGAAAACACACCTGGCAGTTTCTCCGGAATTTCCCTTTTTTCCACAAAAAGCGAGGTATTTCTTCACTGTTTGGCAAGGTACACATGCAAACGCGGCAAAAGCGTAAAGAAATTGGCTTTCTGCGAATTGACGATTTTCCCCTTGGATGGTATAATACGCCTGTCGAACCCTTATGACTGACGGATTAGTGGAGCACCACGTGGAGTAAGGGCATATGCATTCGATTGCCGACCGTCTGGGCACACTTTCCCGAAGAAGGGGTAAGTGCGCCCTTTTTTATTTTGGCCTTTGCCATAAGGAGGTAACACATTGAAAAAAGTAGGTATCGTCATGGGCAGCGACAGCGATCTGCCGATCCTTCGCAAAACAATGGACACCCTGGCCTCTCTGGGCATTCCCTATGAGTGCCACGTCTATTCCGCCCACCGCACCCCTGAGGAAGCCCGTACCTTTGCCCTGTCCGCCCGGAGCAACGGCTTCGGCGTGATCATCGCCGCTGCCGGCATGGCGGCGCATTTGGCCGGCGCCATCGCCGCCAACACCACCCTGCCTGTCATCGGCATCCCCTGCAAATCCACTTGTCTCGACGGCATTGACGCCCTGCTGTCAACGGTCATGATGCCCTCCGGTATTCCCGTGGCTACCGTTGCCATCAACGCAGGCGTGAATGCCGCTTTGCTGTCTGCCCAGATTCTGGCCGTGGAGGATCCGGAGCTGGCCGCGAAGCTGGATGCCAAACGCGCCGCCGACGCCCGGAAGGTCCTGGAAAAGGACGCCGCGCTGCAGGCGGAACTGAACACAAATCCGTAATTTCCCCGTCCGCCGGGATTATTTTCAAGGAGGATACCTGATATGGGTGGTTTCTTCGGAGCAATCTCCTGCAAGAACTGCATTTATGACGTCTTTTTCGGTACCGACTACCATTCCCACCTGGGCACCCGCCGGGCGGGAATGGCCTTTTACGACCGGGATCGGGGCTTTCAGCGCCAGATCCACAACATCGAAAACACCCCCTTCCGCACCAAATTCGACTCGGATCTGACCAAGTTCTCCGGAAACGCCGGCATCGGCTGCATTTCCGACACCGATCCCCAGCCCCTGCTGGTGCGCTCCCACTTGGGCATGTTCGCCATCTCCACCGTGGGCATCATCAACAACGCCGAGGAGCTGGTCTCTTCCGCCTTCTCCGGTCCCGGCCATCAGTTCATGGCCATGTCCTCCGGGGATGTCAACACCACGGAGCTGACCGCCGCCCTTATCAACCAGCGGGAAGACCTTGTTGAGGGCATCCGCTACGCCCAGGACACCATCGACGGCTCCTGCACCATTCTGCTGCTGCTGAAAGACTGCATCATCGCCGCCCGGGACAAGCTGGGCCGCCTGCCGGTGCTGGTGGGAAAAAGCGACAGCGGCCTGTGCGTCTCCTTTGAGTCCTTCGCCTACCACAAGCTGGGCTACCAGGATCACTACGAGCTGGGCCCCGGCGAAATCGTCCGCATCACCGAAACCGGCGTGGAGCAGCTGGCTGCCCCCGGCAAGAAAATGAAGATCTGCGCCTTCCTGTGGACCTATTACGGCTATCCCAACTCCAACTACGAGGGCAAAAACGTGGAGGTCATGCGCTACCGCAACGGCGAGATCATGGCCCGGGACGAGGAGGCCAACGGCACCATGCCCGAGGTGGACTTCGTGGCAGGTGTCCCGGATTCCGGCCTGCCCCATGCCATCGGCTATGCCAACCATTCCCACAAGCCCTTCGCCCGGCCCTTCGTCAAGTACACCCCCACCTGGCCCCGGTCCTTCACCCCCTCCGATCAGGAAATGCGCAATCTGGTGGCCAAGATGAAGCAGATCCCCGTTCCGGAGCTGATCCAGGGCAAGAAGCTGCTGTTCGTGGACGACTCCATCGTCCGGGGCACCCAGCTTCGGGAGACGGTGGATTTCCTCTACAGCAGCGGCGCCAAGGAAGTGCATATGCGCTCTGCCTGTCCGCCCATTATGTACGGCTGCAAATACCTGAACTTCTCCCGGAGCAACTCCGAGATGGAGCTGCTGGCCCGGAAAACCATCCAGAACCTGGAGGGCCTGGAGGGTCAGAAGCACGTGGACGAATACGCCGACAGCTCCACCCACCGGGGCAAATGTATGCTGAAGGCCATCTGTGAAGAGATGGGCTTCGACTCCCTGGGCTACCAGTCCCTGGACGGCCTGCTGGAGGCCATCGGCCTGGACCGGGACAAGGTCTGCACCTACTGCTGGACCGGAGAAGAATAATGTAAAGAACCCTCCGTATAGGCCGATGCCCCCATGGGTCCATACGGTATCCGCTGCAAAATAGATCACTTCCGAAAAAGGAGCTGTATTCTTATGGATCATCAAAATTCCTATTCCGCCAGCTATGCCGCGGCGGGCGTTGACATCACCGCCGGTTATAAGGCTGTGGAGCTGATGAAAAAGCACGTTGCCCGGACCCGGAACGAGGGCTGTCTGGACGACGTGGGCGGCTTCGGCGGCTGCTTCGGGCTGCCCATCGCCGGAATGGAGGAGCCGGTTCTGGTTTCCGGCACCGACGGCGTCGGCACCAAGCTGAAGCTGGCCATCCTCATGGACAAGCATGACACCATCGGCATCGACTGCGTGGCCATGTGCGTCAACGACATCATCTGCGTGGGCGCGAAGCCCCTGTTCTTCCTGGACTACATCGCCTGCGGCAAGAATGTCCCGGAGAAGATCGCCGAGATCGTAAGCGGCGTGGCCGAGGGCTGCGTCCAGGCCGGCTCCGCCCTCATCGGCGGCGAGACCGCCGAGCATCCCGGCATGATGCCGGAGAACGAATACGACCTGGCCGGTTTCTCCGTGGGCATCGTGGACAAGAAGAAGATCATCGACAAGACCACCATGCGTCCGGGTGACGTGGTCATCGCTCTGCCCTCCACCGGCATCCACTCCAACGGCTTCTCATTGTGCCGGAAGGTCTTTGACATCGACAACAACAACCCCGAGCTGTACGTTCCCCGGGAGGAACTGAAGGGCCAGACCATTGCCGAGGCCCTGCTGACCCCCACCCGTATCTACGTCAAGCCCGTGCTGGCGCTGCTGGAAAAGGTCCAGGTCAAGGGCATCTCCCACATCACCGGCGGCGGCTTCTACGAGAACATTCCCCGTTCCATCCCCGACGGCCTGGGTGCCAAAATTGACAAGTCCGCCGTGAAGGTTCTGCCCATCTTCGACCTCATCGCCAAGTGGGGCAATATCCCTGAGCGGGACATGTTCAACACCTACAACATGGGCGTGGGCATGAGCATCGTGGTCCCCCCGGAGGAAGCGCAGACCGCTCTGGAGATCTTGAAGGCCAACGGCGAAGACGCCTACGTCATCGGCTCCATCGTAGAAAGTGAAGAAAAGGTGATCCTGGAGTGAAAACCAAAATCGCGGTGCTGGTCTCCGGCGGCGGAACCAATCTCCAGGCGCTGATCGACGCCCAGGGCAAGGTCCTGAACAGCGGCCAGATCGTGCTGGTGGTCTCCAACAACCGGGAGGCCTACGCCCTGGAACGGGCGAAAAAGGCGGGCATCGACACCGCCGTGGTGCTGAAAAAGGAATGCGGCTCCCAGGCGGCCTTTGAGGAAAGGCTGAAGGAGGTCCTCACCTCCCATGGGATCGAGGTCATCATTCTGGCGGGCTTCATGACCATCCTGACGAAAACCTTCACCTCCTGCTACCCCAGGCGCATTCTGAACGTCCACCCCTCCCTGATCCCCAGCTTCTGCGGCGAGGGCTTCTACGGCCTGCGGGTCCATCAGGCGGCCCTGGACTACGGCGTGAAGGTCACCGGCGCCACCGTACATTTCGTCAACGAGATCCCCGACGGCGGCGAGATCATCGCACAGAAAGCCGTCTGTATCGAGCCCGGCGACACCCCGGAGATTCTGCAGCGCCGGGTCATGGAGCAGGCGGAATGGGTGCTCCTGCCTCAGGCAGCGGAAACCGTCTGCGCAGGATTGCAAAAGAAGGATTGACCCGCAATCGTTTGTAATGGAAAAGGCTCGTTTACCTTTCGACAGCAGTTCAATGGTTCCACTGGCGCGGCAGCGCCCAAGCCTTCTCCTTGAGGAGAAGGTGCCCCAGGCCGCAGCCTGGGGCGGATGTGGTGTGCGGTACACAGTTGCGATGATCGAGACATTTCGGCCGGCATTACCGGCTGTTAGAAATGGAGAATCATCATGAACGTCTATGAAATCAAATCCATGGCTGAGCGCCTGGAGGGCAATACCTATCCCGGCCGGGGCATTGTACTGGGCCTGACCCCCGACGGCAAGACCTCCGTGGCCGCCTATTTCATCATGGGCCGCAGCGTCAACAGCCGCAACCGGGTCTTCGTCCGGGAGCCCGACGGCATCCGCACCGAGGCCTTTGATCCCAGCAAAATGGTGGACCCCAGCCTGATCATCTATCACCCCGTCCGGGAGATCGGCCAGGGCCTCATCGTCACCAACGGCGACCAGACCGACACCATCTGGGAATTCCTGGCCCGGGGGGAGAGCTGGGAAGCCGCCCTGCGGACCCGGAAGTTTGAACACGACGGCCCCAACTGGACCCCCCGGATCTCCGGCCTGATTGCCCCCGACGGCAGCTATAAGATGTCCATCCTGAAGTCTGCCGACCCGGAAGGTTCCGCCTGCGCCCGGTTCTTCTATGAGTACCCCGCCATCGCCGGTCTGGGCCACTTCCTGCACACCTACGTCTGCGACGGCAATCCCGTGATCCCCACCTTCCAGGGAGAGCCGGAGCGGGTCTCCATTCCTGCCGATATCGATGCTTTCACCGCCGAGCTGTGGGAAAACCTGAACGAAGATAACAAAATCTCCCTGTTTGTGCGCTACACGAACCTGGAAACCCGGAAGTTTGAGCAGCGCATCCTGAACAAGCATCTGTAATTTCACCGTGTTTTTGGAGGGAACGAACATGAATGAATTTGAACTGAAATACGGCTGCAACCCCAACCAGAAGCCCGCGAAAATCTATATGGCGGACGGCTCCCAGCTGCCCATCACCATTCTGAACAGCCGTCCCGGCTACATCAATTTTCTGGATGCCCTGAACTCCTGGCAGCTGGTGAAGGAGCTGAAGGAAGCCACCGGCATGGTGGCTGTCACCTCCTTCAAGCATGTCTCCCCCACCTCCGCCGCCGTGGGCAAACCCCTTCCGGAAAACCTGAAGAAGGCCTGCTTCGTGGACGACGTGCCGGAGCTGGACGACAGCCCCCTGGCCTGCGCCTATGCCCGGGCAAGAGGCACCGACCGGATGTGTTCCTTCGGTGACTGGGTGGCCCTGAGTGATGTCTGCGACGTGACCACCGCCAAGCTCATCGCCCGGGAGGTCTCCGACGGTGTCATCGCCCCCGGCTACACCGATGAGGCCTTGGCCATTCTGAAAACCAAGCGCAAGGGCGGCTACAACGTGGTGGCCATCGACCCCGACTACGTCCCCGCCGAGCAGGAGACCAAGCAGGTATTCGGCATCACCTTCCAGCAGGGCCGCAACAACTTCAAGATCGGCGAGCATCTGCTTGAAAACATCGTCACCAAAAACAAGGATCTGCCCCAGTCCGCCAAAACCGACCTGATCGTGGCCCTGATCACCCTGAAATACACCCAGTCTAACTCCGTGTGCTTTGCCTATGACGGCCAGGCCATCGGCGTGGGCGCCGGACAGCAGTCCCGGATCCACTGCACCCGCTTGGCCGGCGGCAAGGCGGACACCTTCTTCCTGCGGATGCATCCCAAGACCCTGGCCCTGCCCTTCCGGGAGGACCTGGGCCGTCCCAACCGGGACAACGTCATTGACGGCTACATCAACGGCAACGAGGAGGATGTCTGCGCCGAGGGTATCTGGCAGAATTACTTCACCCGCCAGCCGGAGCGCCTGACCGCCGAGGACAAGCGGGCATACCTGGACGGCATCACCGGCGTGGCCCTGGGCTCCGACGCCTTCTTCCCCTTCGCCGACAACATCAAGCGGGCCAAGGCCTCCGGCGTCAGCTACATCGCCGAGCCCGGCGGCTCCATCCGGGACGACCTGGTCATCGAAGAGTGCGACAAGGACGGCATCGTCATGGCCTTCACCGGTATGCGGCTGTTCCACCATTGATCGTTGATAGACGCCTCCTTCGTAGGGCGGGGTCATGACCCCGCCGGGCACGAACGGAACAGAGCGGCTAACCAGACGCGGAGACGGAAGATTTCAGAATGGTTTTTACCAAGCAGTCAACGAACCCTGCGGCGGGGTCATGACACCCGCCCTACGAAGGGTGCTGTGTGAATCAATCATTTATCATCCGTTTTCAAAACTGCGTTAAAACAGCAAATACGTAATCTTATTTCTCCAAAAAAGGGATTGAATGTTTATGAAACTGTTAGTCGTCGGCGGCGGTGGCCGGGAACATGCCATCATCCGCTCTTTGAAAAAGAATCCGCAGGTTACCGAGATTTTTGCCCTTCCCGGTAACGGCGGAATCGCCGCGGACGCCACCTGCGTCCCCATCGGCGCTACGGATATTGAAAAGATCGTAGCCTTCGCCGTGGAAAACAAGATCGATTACGCCGTGGTGGCGCCGGACGATCCTCTGGTTCTGGGCTGCGTGGACGCCCTGGAGGCCAAGGGCATTCCCTGCTTCGGCCCCCGGGCAAACGCCGCCATCATCGAGGGCAGCAAGGTCTTCTCCAAGAACCTGATGAAGAAATACGGCATTCCCACCGCCAGATACGAAATCTTTGACGATATGGCCGCTGCCCTTCGCTACCTGGAGACTGCCCCCATTCCCACCGTCATCAAGGCCGACGGTCTGGCCCTGGGCAAGGGCGTCATTATCGCGAGCACCCGGGAGGAGGCCAAAGCCGCCGTCCGGGACATGATGGAGGGCCACATCTTCGGCAAATCCGGTGACCACATCGTTATCGAGGAATTTCTCACCGGTCCCGAGGTTTCCGTGCTGTCCTTCACCGACGGCAAGGTGGTAAAGCCCATGGTATCCTCCATGGACCACAAGCGGGCCGGGGACAACGACACCGGCCTGAACACCGGCGGCATGGGCACCGTGGCCCCCAACCCCTACTACACTCCGGAGGTGGCCCGGCGGTGCATGGAAGAGATCTTCCTGCCCACCATCGCCGCCATGAACGCCGAGGGCCGGACCTTCAAAGGCTGCCTGTACTTCGGCCTGATGATCACCCCCGACGGCCCCAAGGTCATTGAGTACAACTGCCGCTTCGGCGATCCCGAGACTCAGGTGGTGCTGCCCCTGCTGGAAAGCGACCTGCTGACCGTCATGCAGGCCACTTCCAACGGCACTCTGGCGGAAACCGAAGTGAAGTTTGCGGACAAGCACGCCTGCTGCGTCATCACCGCCTCCGCGGGCTATCCCAAAAGCTACAAAAAGGGCTTCCAGCTGACCATGACGGAGGAAGCCGCCGCCCACACCTACGTGGCCGGAGCCAAGCTGGAAAACGGCAGGCTGCTGACCTCCGGAGGCCGGGTCACCGGCACCACCGCCATGGCGGATTCCCTGCCGGACGCCATCCGGGAGGCCTACCGCATTGCCGACGGCGTCCGGTTTGAGAATGCCTACCGCAGAAGCGACATCGGCCAGCGGGCGCTGCAGGCCCTGAAATAACAAAACCGAAGCTAGGAGGAATTCACCCCATGGTTTATCGCGTATTTGTAGAGAAAAAGGAAGGTCTGGCCAACGAGGCCAAGGGGCTGCTCAGCGAAGCAAAGCATCTGCTGGGCATCGAACATCTGACGGATGTCCGCCTCTTCAACCGCTATGACGCGGAGAACATCACCGAAGAGCTGTTTCAGTATGCCGTGAAGACCGTTTTCTCCGAGCCGCAGCTGGACGTGGCTTCTTCGTCCATCGACCTGCCCGGAGCTTATGTCTTCGCCGTGGAGGCCCTGCCCGGTCAGTTTGACCAGCGGGCTGACTCCGCCGCCCAGTGTATCCAGATCATCTCCCAGGGGGACCGGCCCCTGATCCGTACCGCCAAGGTCTACGCCCTGTACGGCCCGCTGACCGAGGCAGAAATCGCGGAGTTCAAGAAGTATGTCATCAACCCCGTGGAATGCCGGGAGGCGGCTCTGGAGCTTCCGGAAACCCTGGCCATTCCCTACGACATCCCCACGGAAGTGGCCACCCTCACCGGCTTCACCCGGCTGAACCGGGAAGGTCTGGACAATTTTATCCGCGAGTACGGCCTTGCCATGGATCTGGATGACATTGCCTTCTGCCAGTCCTATTTTGTCACCGAGCAGCGGGACCCCACCATCACCGAGATCCGGATGATCGACACCTACTGGTCCGATCACTGCCGCCATACCACCTTCGGCACCATCATCGACAAGGTCCGCTTTGACGATCCGCTGCTGCAGAAGACCTATGAGACCTATCTCGCCACCCGCAGCGCCCTGGGCCGGGAAAACAGGCCCGTCTGTCTGATGGATCTGGCCACCATCGCCGTCAAGCATCTGCGCTCCGCCGGAAAGCTTCAGAAGCTGGACGAGAGCGAGGAAATCAACGCCTGCACCGTAAAGATCGACGTGACCGTGGACGGCGTCACCGAGCCCTGGCTGCTGCTGTTCAAGAACGAGACCCACAACCATCCCACGGAAATTGAGCCCTTCGGCGGCGCGGCCACCTGCATCGGCGGCGCCATCCGGGACCCCCTGTCCGGCCGCAGCTATGTCTACGGTGCCATGCGGGTCACCGGCGCGGCGGACCCCCTGAAGAGCGTGTCGGAGACCATTCCCGGCAAGCTGCCCCAGCGCAAGATCGTCACCACCGCCGCCGCGGGCTACTCCTCCTACGGCAACCAGATCGGTCTGGCCACCGGCATTGTGGATGAAATTTACCATCCCGGCTACGCTGCCAAGCGCATGGAAATCGGCGCGGTCATCGCCGCCGCCCCCGCGGAGAATGTCCGCCGGGAACGGCCGGACCCCGGCGACGTGGTGATCCTGCTGGGCGGCAGCACCGGCCGTGACGGCATCGGAGGCGCCACCGGCTCCTCCAAGGCCCACAACACCCGGTCCGTGGAAACCTGCGGCTCCGAGGTTCAGAAGGGCAATGCCCCCGAGGAACGGAAGCTCCAGCGTCTGTTCCGAAACAGCGAGGCCTCCCGTCTCATCAAGCGCTGCAACGACTTCGGTGCCGGCGGCGTTTCCGTGGCCATCGGCGAGCTGGCCGACGGTCTGAGCATCGACCTCAACGCCGTCCCCAAGAAATACGAGGGTCTGGACGGCACGGAGCTTGCCATCTCCGAGTCCCAGGAGCGTATGGCCGTGGTGGTGGAAGCCAAGGACGTGGCCCGGTTCCTGGAGCTGGCCGGTACGGAAAACCTGAACGCGGTTCCCGTGGCCACAGTCACCGAGGACCCCCGTCTGGTGATGCGCTGGAACGGGAAGGTCATCTGCGATATCAGCCGGGACTTCCTGAACTCCAACGGTGCCGCCAAGCACATCACCGTGGAGGCGGAAAAGCCTGCGGTCTTTGCCAAGACCGTCCGGGGCGGCTTCCGGGAGAATTTCCTGGCCGTTGCCTCCGATCTGAACACCTGCTCCAAGCGGGGACTTTCCGAGCGGTTCGATTCCACCATCGGCGCCGGTACGGTGCTGATGCCCTTCGGCGGCAAGAACCAGCTGACTCCCATTCAGGCCATGGTGCAGAAGATCTCCGTGGAGAAGAAGCACACCGACGACTGCTCCTTCATGGCCTTCGGCTACAATCCCTTCATCACCTCCGCCTCCCCCTACCACGGGGCATATCTGGCGGTGGTGGAGTCCGTGTGTAAGCTCATCGCCTCCGGCGCCTCCTTTGAGGATACCTATCTGACCTTCCAGGAATACTTTGAGCGGCTGGGCAAGGATCCCAAGCGCTGGGGCAAGCCCATGGCCGCCCTGCTGGGCGCCTTCCAGGCCCAGATGGACCTGGGCATCGGCGCCATCGGCGGCAAGGACTCCATGTCCGGCTCCTTTGAGAAGCTGGACGTGCCTCCCACGCTGGTCTCCTTCGCCGTCACCACCGGAAAGACCGGCCAGGTGGTCTCCCCCGAGTTCAAGGCCCCGGGGCATACCGTCTGCCTGCTGGAAACCGAATATGACGAAAACGGCCTGCCCAAAACCGATTCTCTGCTGAAGAATTTCGCCGCCGTCACGGAGCTGCTGCGCAGCGGCAAGGCCGTGGCCGCCTATACCCCCGGCATGGGCGGTGTCGCGGAGGCCGTCATGAAGATGGGCTTCGGCAACGGCATCGGCATGGCCATTGACGATTCCGTAACCATGGACGACCTGTTCGGCTATTCCTACGGCGCTTTCGTGCTGGAAATGACCCAGGGGACCGTGGGCAAGGTCCTGGGCGTTACCACAGAAGACGGCTCCTTCTCCTACAGGGGCGAAGCACTGCCTCAGGCCGAGGTTCTGGAGGCCTACGAAAACAAGCTGGAATCCGTCTACTCCTGCAACATTCCCACCGCTTCCCAGCCCATGGAGGCCTTCTCCTACGAGGCTTCCCAGCGTAAGGCCCCTACGGTCAAGGCGGCGAAGCCCAGGGTCCTGATCCCCGCTTTCCCCGGCACCAACTGCGAGTATGACTCCGCCAAGGCGGTCCGGGACGCCGGTGCCGAGCCGGAGATCATCGTCATCAACAACCTCTCCGCCGACGGCATCGCCAGATCCGTGGACCGATTCGCCGACGAACTGAAAAACGCCCAGATGGTGTTCATCCCCGGCGGCTTCTCCGGCGGCGACGAGCCCGACGGCTCCGGCAAGTTTATCACCGCCTTCTTCCGCAACGCTGCCGTGAAGGAGGGCGTCACCGATCTGCTGGACAACCGGGACGGCCTGATGTGCGGCATCTGCAACGGCTTCCAGGCCCTGATCAAGCTGGGACTGGTTCCCTTCGGCAAAATCATTGACACCGACGAGACCTGCCCCACCCTGACCTTCAACACCATTTCCCGGCACCAGAGCCGCATCGTCCGCACCCGGGTGGCCTCCAACAAGTCCCCCTGGCTGGCTCTGACCAACGTCGGTGATGTGTACAGCGTCCCCATCTCCCACGGCGAGGGCAGGTTCCTGGCCAGTGAGGACCTGATCCGCCAGCTGGCGGCCAACGGCCAGATCGCCACCCAGTATGTGGATCTGGAGGGCAACCCCACCGCCGACGTCCACTTCAATCCCAACGGCTCCGCCTTTGCCATCGAGGGCATCACCTCCCCCGACGGCCGGGTCTTCGGCAAGATGGGCCACAGCGAGCGCATCGGCGCCGGCCTGTACAAAAACGTCCCCGGCCTGTACGACATCCGCATGTTCGAGGCCGCGGTGAAGTACTTCAAGTAACGTTCCACACGCCACACAAGCCCCTGATGGAAACCCATCAGGGGCTTGCTGCCGCAATGTACATGGTAAAGGATCGTTTAGCGGCCCAACGGCCCCCTCTGATGAGGGGGCTGTCAGCGAAGCTGACTGGGGGAGAGAAAGCCTGAAGGCTTTCGCATTTCTGGTAAATACGGGAAAAGCCGGAACATTTTCTCTCCCTCAGTCGCTTCGCGACAGCTCCCTCATCAGAGGGAGCCTTGTGGGTGCGCAGTAACCAACGAAGCATAAACGATCATTTACCAAATTGCCGCACCCATGGTCGAGGGGCCCAGAGGATGTAAGTCCAGCACGGGAGTTCGTAACGCATTCGCCGCGGGCCTTGCCCGCATAAACGATCCTTTTCCGCACCGACTTCCTGCGTAAAAAGCCCTCAACCGGAATCCCCGGTTGAGGGCTTTTGGGGTTATTTCACGTACTCGATGACCACCCGGCGGTTGGGCTCCACGCCGGTGGAGTGGGTGGTGATATTCTCCATATCCTGCAATGCCGCGTGGATCACATGGCGCTCGTAGGCGTTCATGGGCTCCAGGGTGGTGCGGCGGCGGGCCTTCAGCACCTGCTGGGCCTTCTTCCGGGCATAGCGGCGCAGGCTCTCTTCCCGCTTCTCCCGGTAGCACTCGGCATCCACATTGATGCGGATATGACCGTCCACGCCACGGTTGATGGTGTAGTTGGCCAGATGCTGGATGGCGTCCAGGGTATCGCCCCGGCGGCCGATCAGGTAGCCCAGATCGTCGCCCACCAGGTCAACCTTGTATGTACTGCCCTCTTCCTTCCAGCAGTGGGGCACAGCCTTGGAGTCCATGTGCTCCAGCAGGCCCTTGATGAAGACCTCGATCTTCTCCTCGGTGGAGCCGGGCTCGGCAGGGGCATAGGTCTTAGGCTGTGCCGGTGCCTTGGGCGCCTTAGGTTCCCGGCGCTCCTTGGGGGCTTTGTCCTGCTTCTTCTCCTGTCTGGGAGCCTTGGGTGCCTCCGGCTTCGGGGCCTCGGGCTTGGGGGCTTCCGCCTTGGGGGCCTCCGCCTTCACGGGAGCGGGCGTCTCCGGCTTGGGAGGCTCCGGCTTCTTCACCGGCGCGGCGGCCTTGGGCTTGGAACGGGAAGCGGAGCTGAGGGCGACCTTGGGCGCCTCGGGAGCCACATCCGGAGCCTCATAGGTCACCTGTACCTTGGCAGGCTGGGCGCCGAAGCCCAGAAAGCCTGCCTTGGCCTGCTGAAGTACCGTAACGGACACGCTGTCCCGGTCCAGATTCAGCTGAGCCAGCGCGGCCTCGATGGCAAGGTCAATGGTCTTGCCGGTAGTAACGATGGTCTTTTCCATTGCTTATTCCTCCGTAGACTTGGAAGCGTAGCGGTTGGGATCGTAGTTGCGGCCCTTGCAGAAGGGACGGCTGGGGATGCCGGACAGACAGCTATCCGTCTCCTGCGCATCCTCCACGATGCCCTTTCTGGCGGCATATTCCTTGGCAGCGGCCGCTTTTTCAGCCTGCTCCTGGTCACGCTGCTGCTTCTGCAGCTTCTTTTTGCTGGTGTTGGTGGTGATGCCGTCAGGATTGGCAGCCCGGCGCTCCGCGCGGATGCGCTCCTTCTCAGCCTCGATGCGGTCCTCCTCCATGGCCTTCTGCAGCCGGACGGCGTCCTCCGCGTCGTAGATCTTACGGTAATGGTTGGTCATAATGGGATCGGAGATCATTCTGACCACGCCGCCGACAAACCAGTACAGGGACAGTCCGGCGGCCACGGTAAAGCCGATCCACAGGGACATCAGGGGCATCGTCCACATCATGACCTTCATGGACTGGTTCTGCTGGGAGTTCTTGGCGGTCTCCTTGTCCTGGACACCCTTTTCGTCGGTGATGACGGAGTCGTTGGTCTTCTGGCTGATCCACATCTGCAGCACCTGGGAGCCCGCGGAAACCATGGGAATCAGGAACGCGCCGATGTGGGCCCAGTCCCAGACCCAGCTGGCGGAGAAGACGTTGAACTGGGGGATCATGCCCAGATTGATGCCCAGGAAATTGAAGTTGATACCGGCCAGAGCGAATTCACTGATGCCGGGGATGGCAGCACGCAGCTCGTTGGCAAACTGAGGAATGGCCTGAGCGGCAATGACCTGGTCATAGTAGCTGTTGCTGGAGAAGATATCCGGCGCCGCAGTCTTGATGACGCTGATGATCTGGCTTGTAATCTCCTCCGACTCCAGCAGGATGTAGGTGATGGGCTGGCGAATGACGGCAAACAGAGGGAACAGGATCAGCATGGGGATGAGGCTCCACACACAGCCGCCGCCCATGGAAACGCCCTCGTCCTGATACAGCTTCTGCATCATTTCATTCTGCTTCTGAGGGTCATTGGCATAGCGGGCCTGAATGTCCTGAATGCGGGGGGTCAGGCGGGACATCTTCATCATGCTCTTCTTGGACTTGGCATTGATGGGCATCAGGATCAGCTGAACCAGAATGGCGAAGAGGATCATGGCAACGCCGTAGTTGTTGGTCAGATGATACAGCTGGGCCAGCAGCCAGCCAAAGGGGACAGTGATAATGTCAGATAACTGGAACGCGAGAAACATTGACCTTCCTCCTTAAGTATTGTGGAAAACGGAAGTCACGGTACGGGATCGTAGATATCCCCTTTATAAAAGGGATGGCAGCGAAGGAACCGCCGCAGGGCAAGCCATCCGCCCTTCCACGCCCCGTATTTGCTGATTGCTTCGACGGCGTAGGCACTGCAGGTGGGCCGGAACCGGCACCGGGCCGGAAAACAGGGAGAAATGCTGCGCTGATAGAAACGTATAAGGGAAAGTAAGATCTTTTTCATAAGCCAACCGAAAATGTGATATCCAATATCAATAGCCTGTATCCGGGAATGCGGCAGAGATACCTTACATCTGCTTCAGAATTCCCGCTTTTTGCGCCAGCGCCAGGTAGCTTTTGGTAAGGCGCTCAAACTTCGCGTCCACGGCCCGGCTCCGGGCCACCACCACGATGTCCCATCCCGGCTGGAACCGGCTCTCATTCAGGCGGTAAACCTCCCGCAGGCGGCGCCGGGTGCGGTTGCGCACATGGGCCTTGCCCAGTTTTTTGCTGACGGTAATTCCCACCCGATTGCCCTGGGTGCGGTTTTTCCGGGCATACAGCACCAGATAGCCGTCGGCAAAGCCGGAGGTATGATACAGACGGCGGAAGATGTGGTTAAGCTTCAGACTGGTTGAATATTCCATGATCGGTTTCCCTCCCGGAGGGCGAAAAGCGTGAAGCGTGAATAAGTCTGAAAACTATTTCGTTTTTCCTGATTCCCTCTCACCTAAAAAGGGAGCGGGGCGAATGGTCCATTCACCCCGCTGTAGCTCCCGTTTCGCTCATTTTCGCGCTGATTTTCCCTGTGGTGACCCACTTCAAAACGCGCATCAAGCGGACAGAACCTTGCGGCCTTTCGCACGACGGCGGGCCAGAACCTTACGGCCATTGGAAGTAGCCATTCTCTGACGGAAACCGTGGACCTTGGAACGGTGACGGCGGCTGGGCTGATAGGTACGCTTCATTCGGGATACACCTCCTGTCAAAAATCAATATGCTCGACAGCCAGATAGGCCGCAGCAACACATTTTAAATGACCATAACAGTCATGCTGATACATTATAACCGAAAAAACCGGTTTGGTCAATATTTTTTTCCGATTTTCTTGGGCTGTCCCGCAAAAACTCTTCCGAAAATCCGCCGGACAGCCATGTACACCCGGGATTGGGGGACGTTACTCCTGCCAGGTCCCGCTGAGCTTGGCCAGAACCCGCTGATAGCCTTCCGAATCCGGCGCATAGGGCGTGGGCTGATAATTGTTCACCCCGGAAACGGAGCTGATGCAGGCAGGCACTATGGTCCGCTCTCCCAGGCGCACCGTCCCGCCGGCATCCCGGAGGATCTCCTGCTGAATCAGGGCAGTGTCAAAATCCTTGGGGGCGCTGTTGCCGCCGAAGCTGAAATTGCCCAGGGAATAGAAGATCACACCACCGTTGTAGGACTCGATGCTCTGCAGCACATGGGGATGGGTCCCGAAGACAATATCCGCCCCGGCGTCGATAGCGGCATGCCCCACCCGGACCTGCTCCTCTGTAGGGCAGTAGGTGCCTTCCACACCCCAGTGGGGGGCAAAAATGATCAGGTCCACCCCCTGCTCCTTCATGGCGCTGATCTCGGACTCCATATCCTCCACATCCAGGAGGTAATACACCGCGCCGTACAGGCCGATGGTCAGACCGCTGTCCAGGGTGATGACCCGGGAGCTGTCCCGCTCCACATAGGGGATCCCCGCCCGGTCCAGCGTGGCGAGAGTGGAATCATAGCCCCGCTGCCCATAATCCATGGAATGGTTGTTGGCCACGGTCACCGCCTCCACGCTGCCCCGGGTCAATATGCTCACATAATCCGTAGGTCCCCGGAAGACATACTTTTTCTGCATGGGATTTCCCTCGTCACACAGAGCGCCTTCCAGATTCACCATGGTAAAGTCGTCGTTTTCAAAATAATCATGAACATTGCGGAAGGGATAATCCGGATCCTCACCTACGGTTTTGATAAAGCCGCAGCCGGCATAATAGTTGCTTGGGGTGCAGCCCAGGGTGCAGTCCCCCGCGAAGGTCAGCAGAAAGCGCTCCGTCCTGGGCTGTGTCCCGGCTGTGGTTTCCGGCGGTTCCGTTTCCGGCGGTTCCGTTTCCGGCGGTTCCGTTTCCGGCGGTTCCGTTTCCGGCGGTTCCGTTTCCGGCAGCTCCGTTTCCGGCGGCTGGGTCTGAGGCTCTGCCAAATGACCCCGGGGCTCCGGGGCGCTCTGCCGCTGACCGCAGGACGCCGCCAGCAGGAGCAGGCCCCCCATCACAAGCAGCAGGGTCAGAATTCTCAGGGTAATCCGGTTCATTTCTCTCCGCCTTTCTGATATAAGCTTTCGCCCATGGGAAAGCCACAAACAGGGAGGGGACATGCCCCTCCCTGAAAAAATCAGCCGTTTTCCTGCGCGCGCTTTTTCATCAGATTGCGCATACGGGCAGCGTGGTCCAGCTCCCGCTTGCGGATGCGCAGGCTCTTGGGGGTGCATTCCAGCAGCTCGTCGTCCGCCAGGAATTCCAGGCACTGCTCCAGAGACAGGTTTCTCGGCGGGGTCAGCCGCAGGGCTTCGTCGGAACCGGCGGCCCGCATATTGGTCAGCTGCTTGCGCTTGCAGACATTGACGGTCATATCCTCGTTGCGGCTGCAGATGCCCACAACCATGCCCGCGTAAACGGCGGTACCGGGCTCGATGAACAGGGCGCCCCGCTCCTGAGCGGCGGCCAGGCCATAGGCCACCGCCTCGCCGGTCTCAAAGGCCACCAGGGAGCCCACCTGGCGGCGCTCGATCTCGCCCTTCATAGGAGCGTAGGAATCCAGCACCGAGGACATGACACCCTCGCCCCGGGTATCGGTGAGGAACTCATTGCGGTAGCCGAACAGGCCCCGGGAGGGAACCAGGAACTCCAGGCGGTAGCGGCTGCCCATGGGGGTCATCCCCAGCAGATCACCCTTCCGGCGGCCCATTTTCTCGATAACGGCGCCCATGCACTCCTCGGGAACGTCCGCCACCATCCGTTCGATGGGCTCGCAGAGCTTGCCGTCGATGGTCTTGGTCAGCACACGGGGGGTGGATACGGAGAACTCATAGCCCTCCCGGCGCATGGTCTCCATGAGGATGGACAGGTGCATCTCGCCCCGGCCCGCCACGTTGAAGGCGTCGGTACCCTGCTCGGTGACGTGCAGGGACACGTCCTTCAGCAGCTCCCGCTCCAGCCGGTCCCGCAGGTTCCGGGAGGTCACATACTTGCCCTCCTTGCCCGCGAAGGGGGAATCGTTGACGGCGAAGGTCATTTCAATGGTGGGGTCGCTGATCTTCACAAAGGGCAGGGGCTCCACGCACTCCGGAGCGCACAGGGTCCGGCCGATGGTGATGTCCGCCATACCGGACAGGGCCACGATCTCACCGGCGCTGGCCTCGGGGATGGGGTTCTTGCCCAGGCCGTCGAATTCATACAATGCCACAACCTTGCCCTTCTGCTTCACCTCGGGATCGTGGAAGTCGCAGATGGTGACCTCCTGGTTGACCTTGATGGTGCCCCGCTCCACACGGCCCACGGCGATGCGGCCCACATAGTCGTTGTAGTCGATGGAGGACACCAGCAGCTGCAGGGGGGCGTCCTTGTCCCCCTGGGGCGCGGGGATATAGTTGACGATGGTCTCAAACAGGGGGGTCAGATCGGTACCGGCCACATCAGGGCTGTAGGAAGCGGTACCCTGGCGGCCAGAGCAGAACACGGTGGGAGAATTGAACTGCTCGTCGGTGGCGTCCAGATCCAGCAGCAGCTCCAGCACCTCGTCCATCACCTCATGGATCCGGGCGTCGGGCTTATCGATCTTGTTGACGGCCACGATGACCTTGTGGCCCAGCTCCAGGGCCTTCTGCAGAACAAACCGGGTCTGGGGCATGGGGCCCTCGGCGGCGTCCACCAACAGAATGACGCCGTTGACCATCTTCAGAATGCGCTCCACCTCGCCGCTGAAATCGGCGTGGCCCGGGGTATCCACGATGTTGATCTTATAATCCTTATAATGAACGGAGGTGTTCTTGGCCAGAATGGTAATGCCCCGCTCCCGCTCCAGGTCTCCGGAGTCCATAACACGCTCCACGGTGGCCTGGTTTTCCCGGTAGATACCGCCCTGCTTCAGCATCTCGTCCACCAGAGTGGTCTTGCCATGGTCAACGTGGGCGATAATGGCAATATTGCGGATCTTTTCCTGAGATATCATATCATTTGATCTCCTTTTTGAAGTGAAATAACGTAAACTCTCAATTTCAAAATATAGCACATTGCCGAAATAATTGCAAGATATTTGGTGAAATTTACCACTTCAAATTGCAATTTTCCTCCCGTGTAAGAAAGAAAAATGATCGTTTAGCGCAGGAAATACGATGGTTCCACCAGAGGCTGATGCGCAGCAAAGGCTTCTCCTTGAGGAGAAGCTGTCTCGCGAAGCGAGACTGATGTGGTGTTACCGCGGTACGTTTTCGGGAGAAGGCTTAAGATAAACGATCATTTCTCCAACCAGGCAGTCCGGTTCCATGGGACCACAAAGCAAAGCCAGCGGCAGGAAAGCCGCTGGCTTTGGTTGGTTTATTGATTCTGAAGCTGCTGCTTCTGGTACTGGAGCATATACAGCTGATAATACTTTCCCTTCTGGTGCAGCAGCTCCTGGTGGGTGCCCTGCTCCAGGATCCGGCCCTGGGACAGGAGGATGATGTTGTCCGCATGCTGGATGGTGCTTAAGCGGTGGGCCACGATCAGCATGGTGCCGATGTTTTTCATCTTTTCCAGGGAGTCCTGAATCAGCAGCTCCGTCTCGGTGTCGATGTTGGCGGTGGCCTCGTCCAGGATCATGACGCTGGGCTTGTGAATGATGGTCCGGGCAAAGCTCAGCAGTTGCCGCTGTCCGGCGGAGAAGTTGTTGCCCCGCTCCCGGACCGGCTCGTCCAGTCCCTTTTCCAGCTTTTTGATAAAGGAATCCGCATTGACATAGCGGGCAGCCTGCCACACCTCTTCGTCGGAGATCCCCTCCTCCCGCAGGAGGATGTTGCTGCGGATGTCCCCGGCAAAGAGGAACACGTCCTGGAGCATCTGGCCGAAGTGCCGGCGCAGGGAGGAGATTTTGATTTTCCGGATATCGATGCCGTCGATGAGGATCTGGCCCTTCTGGATATCGTAGTTGCGGCAGATCAGGGACAAAATGGTGGTCTTTCCGGAGCCGGTGGCGCCCACAAAGGCGACGGTCTGCCGGGGCTCCACATGGAAGCTGACGCCCTTTAAGACCCACTCACCGGGCTTATAGGCAAACCAGACATCCCGGAACTCGATCTCCCCCCGGATCCGGTCCAGCTCCATGGCGTCCGGCTCGTCCACCACCTCCGGGACCATGTCCAGAATGGTGAAGATCTTTTCCGCGGAGGCGAAGGACCGCTGAAGCATGTCAAACTGCTCCGCCAGGGTCTGGATGGGGTTAAAGAACCGGGAGATATAGATATAGAACGCCACCACGATCTCGCTGGTGATGACCTGCCCGAAGAAGGCGCTGTTCCGGATATATCCTCTGGCGCCGATGTAGAACAGGAACAGGTTGGCGCAGATGTACAGCATATACACCATGGGACGGAAAATGCCGAAAACCAGCATTCTCGCCTCCTTGGCCCTGCGCAGCTTCCTGCTTTTTTCCAGGAAGGTTTCCATCTTCCGGTCCTCCTGGTTGAAGATCTGGGTGATCTTGATCCCGGAGAGGTTTTCCGAAAGATAGGTATTCAGGTCCGTGGTGGCGTCGTTGACACTGCGGTGGACCTTCCGGGAGAATCTGCGGAAGATCACGGTGAACCAGACTATGAAGGGCACAAAGCACAGGACCATCAGCGTCAGGGCGTAATTCAGCAGCAGCATGGCTCCCAGAACGCCGAAGATCACCAGCGTGTTTTTTGCCAGCGTGACCAGAATATTGGTGAACATATAGGAAATGGAGTTGGGATCATTGGTGGCCCTGGTCACCAGCTTGCCCACGGGGATGTTGTTCAGCTGCTCATGGCTCAGGCTCTCGATGTGGACAAAGATGTCCTCCCGGAGCTTGGACAGGATCTTCTGTCCCGTCTTCTGCAGGACCATGGACTGAATGTAGGTGCAGATCAGGCTGACGATCAGGATCCCCACCATGGCCGCCACCCGGACATACAGGTCCCGGAGGACAAAATCCCCCTTCACCAGGCCCTGGATATCACCGATGAGCAGCGGAGAAACCAGATCATAGGCAATGGAGAACAGCATGACCACAAAGACCAGCAAAAATTCCTTCCAGTAGGGCTTCGCGTAGACCAGCAGCCGCCGGACGATCTCGGCGTCGGACATGTGCCGTTCAAAATCCCGGGTTTCCTTCTTTCTGCTGTCCCAGACATACAGGATTGTGAACAGCACGGTGAACACACCGATGATGGCGCCCACGATCAGAAGGGGGGTATACTCAGCCATTGCCCTCGCCTCCTTCCTCTTCCAGACGCTGCAGGTCAACCATTTGGCGGTAGGCGCCGCAGGAGGCATACAGCTCGTCGTGGGTACCCATCGCAGCCAGCTTTCCGTCGTCGATGAACAGGATCTTGTCCATTCTGGCGATGGTGGATATCCGGTGGGCGATGAGGATGGTAGTCTTCCCCGCCCGGACCTGACTGAGGTTTTGCAGGATGGTATCCTCGGTCCTGGTGTCCACGGCAGAAACGGAGTCGTCCAGGATCAGAATGGGCGCGTCCTTCAGCAGCGCCCGGGCAATGGAGATCCGCTGCTTCTGACCGCCGGAGACGGTGACGCCCCGTTCGCCCAGGAGGGTGTCATAGCCCTTCTGGAACTCCCGGATGTTCCCGTCCACATCTGCCAGCCGGGCGGCGTTGGCAATGGCCCTCCGGTCGCCGCCGGGGACGCCGAAGGCAATGTTGTTCTCAATGGTGTCCGAGAACAGGAAATTGTCCTGGGGCACATAGGCGCAGGCCGCCCGGACGGAGCGGATGGAAACGTCGTTGACATCCTGACCGTCGATAAACACGGTGCCGTCGGGCACATTGTAGGTCCGCAGGATCAGGTCCACCAGCGTGGTTTTTCCGGAGCCGGTCTTGCCCACCAGGCCCACGCTCTCTCCGGCATGGATGGTAAAGGAAACATGCTCCAGAGCGTCATATTCTCCGTCGGGATAGCGGAAATTCAGGTCCCGGAACGCGATGTCGCCCCGGACGTTTTCCAGCTCCTTCACCCCGGGACGGTCCACCACCGTCTGCTTGGCGTCCAGAAGCTCACTGATCCGCTTCAGGGAGGCCATGCCCCGGGAGGTCATGTCGATCAGCTCCGCCACCGACATAATGGGCCAGATCACGGCGTTGAAATAGCCAATGAACTCCACCAGCTGACCCGCGTTGAACTGATGCCGGTAGACCAGGTAGCCGCCGTAGCCCAGAATCACGCAGATCACACTCTCCACAAACAGCCCCACCAGAATATGCAGCAGAACGGAGGCCTTGGTGTGGTCGACATTGGCCTTTTCGTTTTCCAGGTTCAGCTTTCGGAAGGCCATCAGCTCCTTGGCTTCCTTCACAAAGGCCTTGATGACGGCAATGCCGGAAAAGCTCTCCTGGGCGAAATCCGACAGCCGGGAGAAGCACTCCTGACGGTAATCCCATTTTTCCATCATATACCGCCCCACCACCGTGGAGGCCGCCATCAGGAACGCCATGGGAATCATGGAGAAAACAGTCAGCAACGGGTCCATATTCCACATTTTGATCACCGCCAGAACCCCCAGCAGCAGGGCGTCGCAGAGCATCATGAAGCCCCAGCCGTAGCAGTCCTGAACCGTGTCCAGATCGTTGGTAAACAGGCTCATGAGGCTGCCTACCTTGTTGGTCTGGTAGTATTCGCAGCTCAGATTGCGGCAGTTGTCAAACATCCGGTCCCGCAGGTCCGCCTCCACCCGGATGGCCGCACCGAAGAAGAAGACACGCCAGGCAAACCGCCCGAAGACCATGGCCAGAATGACCCAGACCATAGGCATACAGATCCGGTCCAGCAGGAAGGTCATGTCGAAGGTCACTCGGGTCCCGTCTGCCATCACAAAGCCCTGGTTCATTCCGTTGATCAGCATCTGGTAAAGCTCCGGTATCTTCAGCTGCAAATAGTCCACCGTCACCAGCGCTGCCAGTCCCAGCAACAGCATATGGGCATATTTCAGGTAATACCGGTTGATATGCTTTCCGAAAATCACGGTTTTCCCTCCTTTTTTCCAGAAATACACAGCACGGTTCATTATAGCACATTTATTCGAATTTGCAACCGCTTTCTTGCCGAAAAATCGGCCGCGCCCGGGTGGACGCGGCCGATGCCTGTATTTTTTCAAGCCGGATTACTGCTGCTGGGCTTTGCCCTCTTTCAGCATTTTACGGAAGAAGGTGAAGAAGGTAACGGTGGTAACGATCGCCGCCAGGATGTCGGACACAGGCTCCGCCAGGAACACGGCAAAGGCCTTGTCGGCAAAGAAATTGGGCAGGATGAAGATCAGCGGGATCAGCAGGATCAGCTTCCGCAGGCAGGCCATCACCAGGCAGGTTTTTGGCTGATCCAGGGCGACAAACGCCTGCTGGCAGCTGATCTGGAAGCCCACGGAGAAGGCCCCTGCCAGGAAGATCCGCAGCGCCCAGGCGGTATACTCCACCAGCGCGGCATCGCTGGTAAAGATTCCGGCAAAGAAACCGGGTACCAGCATCAAAAGCGCCCAGAATACCATCGTGTAGCATACACAGGTCACGAACTGGCAGGTAAAGGCCTCTTTGACCCGGTCGAATTTCTTCGCGCCGTAATTGTAGCTGATCAGCGGCTGGCCGCCCTGGCAGATGCCGGAAAGGGGCATGGAGACCAGCTGATTGATGGAGGTCAGTACGGTCATGGCGCCCACCGCCACATCGCCGCCGTACCGGGCCAGCGAGGAGGTAAAGCTGATGGACAGAATGCTCTCCGTGGAGACCATGATGAAGCTGGACAAGCCCAGTCCCAGGCAGGGCAGGATGATCTTCCCTTCCAGCTTCATATTCCGGACCTTCAGCTTCAGGATGGTCTGCTTTCCGGTGAGGAATTTCAGAATCCACACCGCGCTGACCGCCTGGCTCAGGACCGTGGCCAGCGCCGCGCCGGAAACACCCAAATTCAGTACGAAGATGAAAATGGGGTCCAGAATGATGTTGATCACCGCGCCGATGACGGTGGTCATCATGCTGATCTTGGCAAAGCCCTGGGTGGTGACAAAGGTATTCATGCCCATCACCACCAGCACGAACACGCTGCCCAGGATGTAAATACGGCTGTAGCGCACCGCGTAGGGCAGTGTGGCATCGGAGCCGCCAAACAGCCGCAGCAGCGTCGGTGCGGTGAAGAAGAACACCGCGGTCAAAGCCACGGCAAGCAGAAGCAGCACCGTGAAGCAGTTGGCCATGATCTTCTCCGCCTTGCCCTTGTCTCCCTGACCCATGGCAATGGCCGCCCGGGGCGCGCCGCCGGCACCCGCCAGCATGGCAAAGGCGGTGATCAGCATCAGGATCGGAGTAAAGAGTCCCACGCCTGTCAGCGCCATTCCTCCGATTCCGGGAATGTGACCGATGTAGATCCGGTCCACCACATTGTACAGCAGGTTGATGACCTGGGCCACCACCGCGGGAACCGCCATCTGCACCATCAGTTTCTTGACGCTGCCGGTTCCCATATCCGTTTTTTTGTTCTTTTCCGCCACGTTTTTTCCTTCTTTCCATAATATTGTGATACGCGTGAGATGGTTTATCGACTGTGTTTTTCCGGCTCGGGAATCATCCGCGGCAGAATCCATCAGAGAATGGTTCGATTGTAAACAATGGACGCTGCAGGAAATGATCCCTTATCCATGCATTTCGGGCGCGGCTGAATCGCTGCCTCTGCCTGGATATCGTATCATGGATTTGTTTCTGTTTTGTCAAAGTTTTCGATGTTTTCCATAATTTTTTCCGTCAATGACCGCAGCAGCTCAAATTCCTCTGCTGTGATTCCCGCGTACAGCTCCTCAAAAAACAGGCGCTGGCGCCGCTGGCCCTCCCCCGCAATGGCCCGGCCCTGGTCCGTCAGCTCCAGATGGGAGGTCCGGCGGTCGGCAGGCTCAAAGCGCCGCAGAAGAAACCCCCGGTCCTCCAGACTGGCAACCGACAGGGAAACATGGGATTTGGCCATCCCCCGGCAGGCCACAATGTCCGCCGCTCTGTCCAGCCGGGGATTGTTCTGCAGGAACAGCAGCACCGCCAGCTCATTCTGGGTCAGCGCCCAGGCCCTGCAGACCGATTCCATACACCGGGAATATTGCTTTTTTGCCTTTCCCATGGCGTCAAAGTAGTTGAGCAGCTCCATTCTTTCTCCCTCCTGCTACCCGTTTTTGAAATCACCGTCTCGGTTATCGTCTTCCCCCTTCGGAAGCCACTCCTCGAAAGGATCTTTATGCTTCGTTGGTTACTGCGGCGCGGCAGCGCCCAAGCCTTCTCCTTGAGGAGAAGGTGCCCCAGGCTGCGGCCTGGGGCGGATGTGGTGTGCGGTACACAGTTGCGATGATCGAGACATTTCGGCGAAAACGTACTGCGATAACACCACATCAGTCTCGCTTCGCGAGACAGCTTCTACCAAAGGCACGCTTCGCAGTCCTCAAGGAGAAGCCTAAGGTACTTGCGGAAAGGCTGTCCCCTTTCACTTCACCGCATTGTGAATGGTAAGGTTTCGCCGTTCCTCATCCACCGCTTCGCGGTCCCCCTTCCCCCCGGGGGAAGGCATTGCGCGGCCCTCATCCTTACAAACACCGATTGATCGGGCAGCGGAGGAAACCCGATAACCATTTTTTCTGGAAACAAATAACCGTTCGTTTTTGAACAATCTCACTATACCACATCCATCAAAATCTGTCAACGGTATTTTCGTTCTATTTTGAACTTTTTTCTTCCCTGAAAAACCCCGTCCGCCTTTTGGGAAGGCGGGACGGGGCATTGTGGGAATGTGACGCATGGTTACAGGCAGCTTTTCACGGTGGAGATCAGGATGTCTCCCGCCACCACCCGGTCCTCGGCGGCGAAGCCCTCGGCAAAGTTGTCGGAGTACAGCACCTGGGCGTTGGGCGGGAACTCGTCGTCTCCCTCCCAGACCAGCAGCCGCATCCGGTAGCCGCCGATCAGGTCAAACTGATACCCGGCGTCGCCGTTTTTCAGGGGCAGGGCCCCCATCTTCTCCGCCGCAGCTTTGAAGGCAGCGACTCTCGTGCCGAAGGTGAAGGCCGCCCGGGTCAGCACCCTTCCGGTGTAGGGCTTGATATACATCTCCCCCCAGGGCATTTCCCGGAAGGTCTTCCACTGACCCATCCAGGCCACATCCCGGCTTTCCAGCAGATAGCGCAACAGAAAGGTCTGAGTGGGCAGCGGAGGCACCGGTCCGTTGTCCAGCGCCCGGATGGCGTAATCCGGGTGGGCAATGGCAAACTGCCTTCCCAGCAGCGTCACGGTAAATTCGCTTCCGTCCCAGCCAACCTCACTGAGCCGCTGCCGGACCGTCTGGGGATCCAGGGCCCGGAACTGCTCCTCATAGTGGGCAAAGGGTACTTCTTCCTTGTGGTTCTCGATTTCCATAGCCACCTCTTACTCGTGCAGCTCCAGAGGCAGGCCGTCGGGATCGTAGAAGAACGCGATGCGCTTGCCGTTGGAGGCGTTGACCATAATGGGATCCGTGGGGATGCCCTTGGCGTTCAGCTCGGCAATGGTCTTTTCCAGCTCCGGGGCGTGGAAGCACAGGTGCCACACACCGCAGGGCAAAGGCTTGCCGGGATTGGCCGGGGGATCCTGTTTTCCGAAGATCTCCAGCATACAGTTGTTCAGCTTCACTTCCAGCTTGATATCGTTCTGGGCCGCCCGGTGTTCCTCCCGGATGATCTCAAAGCCCAGCTTGTTCACATAGAAATCTTTGGACTTTTCATAGTCCGAGACAATGATGGCAACGTGGTGCAGATTTTCAACGATCATGGCAGTTCTCCTATTCGTGTAATTCCAGGGGAAGCCCGTCCGGGTCCCGGAAGAAGGTCATTCGCCCGCCGGTGAAGGGGTCCGTCCGGATGGGCTCCGTGGGGATGCCCAGAGCGTTCAGCTCCTTCACAGTCTGGGTGATATCCGCCGTGTAAAACGCCAGATGCCGCAGACCCCGGGCCTCCGGTCCGGTGACCCGCAGAGGCGGGTTTTTCTCTACAAACAGCTCCACCTCCACGTCTCCCACCAGCAGCGTCAGAATGAAATCCTGACGGTCCTCCCGCCAGACCTCCCGGATCAGGGGCAGGCCCAGCTTGTTGACGTAAAAGTCCTTGGACGCTTCATAGTCCGAGGCGATGATGGCCACATGGTGGATCTTCTCCAGCTTCATGGTTCAGGCCTCCTGGACGCTGTGGGGGAACAGCCGGGCGTCGGTATGGGGCAGGAAACAGGCAGCCACAAAGGAATCCATATAGCCGGGGTAGGTACTCAGCTCCAGATAGGTCATGTTGGCAGCCACCTCCAGGGTCTTGGCGTTGGCCTCGTCGCTGATCACCATGGCGTGGGCCCCCGTAAGGGAGGAGTTTCCGATATAGTGGAATTTCTCCAGCTCCACATCCGGGAACATGCCGATGTTCACGGCGTTTTTCATATTGATGCCGGAGCCGATGCCGCCGGCCACGTAGACCCGGTCGATCATCTCCACGGTCATATCCACGGAGGAAAGCAGGGTGTCGATGGCGGAGAAGATGGCGCCCTTGGCCCGGATGAAGTTGTCAATGTCCACCTCGTTCAGGGCGATCTCCCGGCCGGTCTCGGAGTCCTCCGGGAAAGCCACCACATAGCGGCCCATGCCGTGGGCATCCCGTTTCACCCGGCTGCCCTCCCGGACGAAGAGGCCCTTGGCGTTGATGATGCCGCAGCGGAACAGCTCCGAGATCAGATCGATGATGCCGCTGCCGCAGATGCCCACGCATTTCTGCCCCTCATCGCCGATGATGGACAGCGTCGGCTCCATGGTATCCTTGTCAATGGTGCAGGCCTCCATGGCGCCGTCGGTGGCCCGCATACCGCAGGAGATGTCGCCGCCCTCAAAGGCGGGACCGGCGGAGCAGGCACAGCTCACCAGGAAATCCCGGTTGCCGAAGACGATCTCGCCGTTGGTGCCCAGGTCGATGAACAGGCTCATCTCATCCTTGTCCCAGATGCCGGAGGCCAGGGTACCGGCCGTGATGTCGCCGCCTACATAGGAGCCGATGTTAGGCGCAATGATCACCGGGGCCAGGGGGTTGGCGGGCAGCTTCAGATCCCCTGCCAGCAGGCCGTCCCAGCGGAAAAAGCTGGGAATATAGGGCTCCATCCGCACGGGGCCGGCATCCACGCCCACAAACAGGTGGTTCATGGTGGTATTGGCGCCTACGGACAGCCGCAGGATGCTCCGGGCGGAGATCCCGGCGGTTTTGCAGAGGGTGGCAATGATGGGGTTCAGCGTTTCCTTGATGATGGCGTCCTGGAGCTTTTTCCGGCCCCCGGGCTTGCCCTGTTCAATGATCCGGTTGATCACGTCCGCACCGTAGCGGATCTGGCCGTTGCCGGAGGAACCCTTGGCCAGCAGCCTGCCTGTAACCAGGTCCGTCAGAACCATGGTGACGGTGGTGGTGCCGATGTCGATGGCACAGCCAACGATGGCCGTATCCTCCGGGCCGCAGATCTCCATGCACTGGAAGGTATCGCCTCGCACCTCACCCTTGACACAGACCTGGAACCGATGCTCCCGAAGAGTAGATGCCAGCTTCGCCATGACAAAGAAGGGGATCTCCACCTTTTCCACATCCAGCGCTTCCTCAAGGGCCCAGCTCAGGCGCTCGTTGTCGGGCATGGTATTGTCCAGGGAAGGCTCCTCCAGACAGACGGTGACGGCACGGAAGTGGTTGGTAAAACGGATGCCGCTTTGCTTCAGCTGCGCCTGGCATTCCTCAAAAATGGCCACCTCCTGGGGACTGCTGAGGTCGGCGGTCTTCATGCGGGACTGGTAGGCGCTGGCAATATCCGGAACGAAAACCGTACAGTCGCTTCGGACCAAGCTGCTGCAGGACAGCCGCCAGCCCTGGGCATATTCCTCGTCGGTGATGTGACGGCTCCGGGGAGACTCCAGCTCTCCCTCCACCAGCTTCACACGGCACTTGCCGCAGGAGCCGTTTCCGGAGCAGGGCGCGTCAATGGCCACATTGGCCCGCCGCGCCAGCTCCAGAAGATTGTCACCGGCGTTGCATTCAATGATAACAGGGCTTTCGCCCTCAATCTGGAAGGTTACTTTCATGGGGTAAAGTTCCTTTCATTTTTTGGTTTTTCTCACACACGATCAACATGTAATTGCAGGGCGGGGTCATGACCCCGCCCTACAATGGGTGCGGCTTTTGACGATACTTCGCACTCCGAACTCGGCTGCCGGGAAACCATCCTGATTGCTTGAAAAAGGCGCGGCGGTTGCCCGCCGCGCCGGGTAAGGATTCCATTGACCACCGCAGGAACGATCCGAGCGACTCCCGGAAGGGGAATGACCTTTCTCCGGGCTCGTAACGAATCACCCACGGCGGCTCGCCGCTTACATC
Organism: bacterium; assembly: GCA_004562395.1. GTDB lineage: Bacteria > Bacillota > Clostridia > Oscillospirales > Oscillospiraceae > Faecousia. The sequence goes on from SFQY01000008.1 coordinate 83,131, forward strand.
AGGGGCTCCATGGCGAGGACGGGATGGTTCTTCTCGGTCAGCCAGTTCAGCAGCTCCTCGCAGTCGGTGGTAATGGTCTCATCGGCCACCATGTCGGTGAAGTTGTCAATGCCGTACAGCTCTTTGGCGGTCTTGTTCAGGCGCTCCGCCACGTCGTCCTTCAGCTCCTTGGGCATCCAGACGATCCGCTCGATGCCGCCTTCCGCGGCGATGAACTTCTTGGAGGAGATGAAGTGACGGCCATGGCCCATATAGCCGGGAGTCTGAACGCCGCCGCCGGTGCAGGAGGCCAGCTCGCCGAAGGTCATACCGGCAGGGGTCATGCCCTTGTATTCCCGGTTGACCACGATAAAGCCGTTGGACATGGGCTCGATGCCGCAGATGCATTCAAAGCAGCCGCAGCTGGTCATGGGATCCTCCAGGATGGAGTACAGGGTCACGTTCTCCACCGCGCCGTGGGTGGCCTCGGTGATGGCCTTGTTGACGGAGTCAAAACGGCCGGTACGCTCGTCGGTGCAGCCTTCCTTGAAGATGGGCTGGCAGGGACCGTTGGCGTTCAGCTCGTAGGTGGCCTTGGCATCCAGCCAGCTGACGGCGCCGCACAGGCCCAGACGCTCGGGAGTGACCACGCAGCAGTGGGCAGGGGCGAAGGACTGGCACAGGATGCAGGTGAAGTAGCGGTCCACAGCCTCGTCGGTCATGGAAGCCAGACGGTCGTCCCGCTGGTTGTACCGAGGAATTGCCACCTCGTCACGGAACTTGCCCGCCTGGGCGGCGTCGGTGATCAGGGTAACCTGGCACTTGTCCACAACGGCGTCGAACTCGTCCATGATCATGACGTACAGCACCTCGGCGAAGTCCTTCAGCCGCAGGCCCGCCTCATAGGCGGCATTGCTGATACGGATGCGGACCTGGTTGCGCTGGCCGGTGTGCATGACGCCTTCCATGTAGTTGAACCAGGCATGGAATTTCCGCTCGATAACGGACTCGAAGTCCACCTGCATCTTCTTGCCGGCGACCTCCACATAAGTAGCCAGAGCCAGATCCTTGGCCTCGTCAAAATCGGGTCCAATGATGGAAATCTTGTGATCCTCGATCTCATTCAGCTCCCGCATGACAACCAGCTCAGCGGTGGGGTTCTTGGAGGACCAGATCTCGTTGTGCATGTCGGCCTTACGGATGATCTCACCCTCAAAGGCAGCGGCGAAGGCCACGGGGATGGGCAGCTCCTTGACCTTGATCTTGATGCCCCGCAGCTCCAGGGACTTCTTGACGGTCTCGGCGTGGTCGCAGACGGACTCCAGAGCGCCGGGAACCTGATTCTCGCCCAGGTCGATGTCCACCACCACGGGGAAGCCCAGGGCGATGGCGCCGGCACCGGCAGAGACCACCACAGCGTCGATGGCGCCGAAGGTGTTGACAAAAGCGGGAACTCTGGTCTTGGTGTAATCCAGCAGACCGGTCAGATTGCCGGGCTGGACGTTGCCGAAGATCAGCGCGGCACGGATGGCCACGGTAACCACATGAATAACGGAGGTCACGTCATGACCCAGAGGAATGACACGGAACTCCAGACCCATCCTCACGCCGCCCTCGGCGCACTGCTCGATGACATCGCCCACCATAAAGGTCATAATGCCCTTGGACTGGTAGTCCTTGACCACGCTGACCACGTCGGCGGCATTGTCGGCCTTGCCCAGGACCACGGCCACGCCGGGGATATCGCCGGTGACCAGGGGCACGCCCAGGGAGCGGATGATGGGATCGGGCACGAAGCCGATGCCGGACTCATTCTCATAGGGGTTGGCATTGTCCACATACTTCAGGCCCTCCAGAATTTCGGCGCCCACAGCGGTGGCAAGGCCGGCATTCAGGGCCTGGCCCAGGTCCTCCTGGTTGGTGATCAGGCTCTTCAGCACACCCACGCAGGCAGGCAGGTCGCCCAGGGTCTTGACCTTGACGCCGGTGGCCGCGTAAATGGTGGGGAAGAAATAAGCGGTGTCGGGGAAGGCAATTTCTTTTTCTGCGCCGTACTTGGCGATGGCGTCGTTGACAGCGCCCTCAGTCAGTCCGGCCACGGCATTGGAGCCGCCATAGATCAGATCGGTTAATACACTCATGTAAATTCCTCCCAAATGATGATTCAACGAAAATTTATATTAAGCCCGCAGGCTGAATATACTTGTTCAGTGTGGCATGATTCCAGCGGGGAAGGGCTGGCACAGGGGATCACCGGCATTATCAGGAGCCCGGGGATTGCTTTTTGGAATCGGGACATTTGCCGTCTCCTCCCGTCTTTTTCGCCGGGGTTTTCTTTGGTGCTTTCGCTTTCAGTTGCTTTGCCAGGTCGGCAAATTCCCTGGAGGTATTGCGGAGGGTGTACTCCTGGTCCGTTTTCACGGTCAGGCGGGCCATCTTTGCGGGAGACACCGTGGCTTTCCCGGCGGCGTCCTCGCCCTTCAGCTGCTTGATCTTGGAGAAGGGAATGGCCATAAAGCCTTCCTTTGTCTCTATCAGCAGGCGGCGGGAGGTCAGGACCCAGCGGCCCTCATGGTTGGGACAGACCACCTTCACGGTCTCCCTGGGCTGCAGCAGGGTCTCCAGCTTCCGGGTAAAATCCCGCTCCAGCCGTTTTCGCCTTTTGATCACGGCAGACCGGATGGCCAGCAGCAAAATCAGCAGCAAAGCGATTGCCGCCAAATACTGCCAATATTTCATTGTATTTTCCTTTCCTGAGGCTTCTCCTTGAGGAGAAGCTGGCACGGCGTAAGCCGTGACTGATGTGGTGGGCAGTACAAGGTTGTTCTTTCATTCGCACCTTCGGCGAATCCATACTGCGGCAACACCACATCCGCCCCAGTTTGCAAACTGGGGCACCTTCTCCTCAAGGAGAAGGCTTTTAAAATGCAAACTGGCTGGGAGGGAGGTTCCCTCCCAGCCATGAATGCTTGGGAATTCAGGCGCAATACCGCACCTCACGGTTTGTTTTCCGGGCTCTTACAGATCCAGGTAGGAGTCGGAGTACAGGACGTGGTTCTTGAAGATGTCGCAGGACTTGATGGTCTCCATCAGCCGCAGGTCGCAGGGGTTGACGATGGCGGAGGTCAGGCCCTGCATCATGGCCATGGCCACCAGAGCGGAGTCCATGATGGGACGGACTGCCTTGGGAGCGCCGTTGGAGTTGTTGGACAGACCGCCGGTGGACTTCAGGCCCTCGTCGGCGAACAGCTTGATGGCGTTCAGCACGTCCATCTGCTTGTCCTGCATGCCCTTGACCACCAGGAACAGGGGATCGAACCACAGGTCGTCGGAGGACATGCCCAGGGACAGGCCGCGCTCGAGCATGTTGTGGCAGTGCTTCATGCGCTCCTCGTTGTCCTTGGCAATGCCGTCGGCGGAGCAAAGGGCGATGACGATGGCGTCGTTGGCAGCGGCCAGGTCGATGTTGGAGATACGGGAGCCGGCGTCGGCGGAGTTGACGATGGGCTTACCGTTGGTCCGGTTGTAGACCTTGATACCGGCTTCGATGGCCTTCTTGTTGGCGGTGTCCAGCGCCAGAGGCACATTGTTGAAGTTCTCCTGCAGCAGCTTGACAGCCCACATCATACGCTCGGGGCCGTCCTTCTCGGCAGGTCCGATGTTCACGTCCAGATAGGTGGCGCCGGCGGCGATCTGCTCAGCGGCACGCTTCAGGATGGGAGCGGGATCCCGCTCGTCCATAGCCTTGCGGATAACGGGAGAGATGCAGTGGATCCGCTCGCCGATGGTGACGAAGGTCTTGGACTCGGGGTTGTGGCCCTTGTACTTGACGCCCATGTCCACCACCTCGATGGCGGGCACCTTGGTGGCCAGCAGCTCCTCGAAGGACAGCTCCTTGACCTCTTCCTTGGGGGCGGCAGCGGCCTTGGCGGCAGCCTCGGCGGCGGCGGCCTTGGCAGCGGCCTCGTACTCCTTGTCCTTCATGTACTTGGGCAGCTGAACAGCCTCGGTGGGTCCTACGACCACATTCCAGCCGGGCAGCTTCTCCTGGATCTCGCCCTTCATAACGGCAACCTTGCCGGGGATGATCAGGGTGCGGTTCTTGATCTTGTTCTCAATGTCCAGATCCTGGAAGGTCTTCTTCACGGTGGTGGAGGAGAACTTACCGGCAGCCCAGGCAGTCAGAACGGACATGCCGGAAGCGTCGGTGATGATCAGGTTCAC